>SXHT01000312.1 GCA_005773095.1 Planctomycetaceae bacterium | reverse complement strand
CTGGACGAGGCCCAGAATACGACCGTCTCGCAGATGAAAATGTTTCTCACGCGGATGGGTCAAGGTTCGAAAATGGTGGTTTCCGGTGACGTCACGCAAGTCGACTTGCCGCAACACTCGCGCAGCGGGCTGATCGACGCGCTACATCGTTTGCAAGGCATTGAAGGCATGGTATCGGTCACGCTCGATAAGCGCGACATCGTCCGTCACGGACTGGTGCAGAAGATCGTAAAAGCCTACGAGGAGGAGGAACCGAAGAAGCGACGGTGAAGCAGCAGACGGCAGGTCGCAGATGGCAGATAGCTCCAAAGGCATTGCTACCTGCCACCCGCCAACTGCTACCCGCTTCCGCAGCCATGGCCAACGGATTCTCTAAACGGACGCGATTACAGCGTGTGGCGGCGGTGGAGCTGCCTCCTGGACTGTTCGATCGTCTGTGGGTCTACCTGCAACGCGGCGAAGTGCTGTTTCGGCTGGGTCTTTGCCTGCTGACCGCGATTGCCCTTTGGGGACTCACCGGTTCGTGGCGACCGCCACTTGGCTTTCGCACCGGTTACACGCCGCCGCGCGCCAGTGTGGCGCAAGTGGAATTCAAGCGGCCCGACCCGCAGGCCACGCTTCAAGCAAGAGATCGGGCTCGCCGGCAGGTGCTGCACATCTATGAGAACGATACGGATCCGCTGATGCGGCTTCAAGCCCAGCTATTGAATCGCGTGAAGACGGTGCTGGCGGCTCAAACGGCCGAGCAGCTTGATCGTGCCGTATGGGATGAATTCTTTGCCCCGGTCGAGCCCCCCAAGCCTGCCGTCACGCAGGAAGATCGCGACGGCTACTTCTTACGCTTTCGCGCGGCGCTTGCCGAGCAGGCGACACTCGAGAAATTCGAAGAAGAGCTGGGCGCCGCGTTCCAACCGATCGCGGAGCACGGACTGATCACCAAGCTGCCGCCTGAGCATGACGAAGGCAACCAGCTCGAAATCACCGTCTATCAACGTGGCCGAAAAGAAATACGCAAAAGCTATCCGGTCGCAAGCGTGCTGATCGGCGACGGCAACGAACTCAAGGAGTTGCTGCAAAAACAAATCGGGGAAACAATCGTCGCAGCACGGGTCTTTGATTGGCTTCGACCTCGTCTGCCAAATACGCTGACCTACGACCGCGAAGAAACTCAGGCCGCCATCCGCAATGCGGAAGCGCTCGCGCCCCCGCAATTCAATGTCTTCAAGCCGGGTGACCCCTTGGCGCCGGGGGGCCAGCCGCTCGACGACAAGACGACTTTGCCGCTGCTGGTTGACGAACATGCCGCCCGAGACGCTGCCCTCACGCTTCGTCAGCGAATCTCTTACTCGCTGGCGACCTTCGGCATGTTCATCGCCCTGGCAACCTTGTGCGGCGTGTATGCGACTCACTACGAACCCAAAATGCTCGCCAGCGGCCGGCGTTTTGGCATCATGGTGGCTCTGATTGTGGCCACGGTGGGTCTGGCGATTCTGGCATCGGGCGACGCATGGCGGGCCGAGGTCGTGCCGCTGTTGTTGTTCGGCATGATCATCTCGCTGGCCTACCACCAAGAAACGGCCATGCTGTTTTCGGCGGCGATGGCGCTGGTGATTACCGTTGCGTTGGGGCAGTCGCTGGGTGAATTCATCACGCTTTCGGCCGCGGTCGTCACGGCCATCTTGCTTACCAACAACATTCGCAGTCGCAGCAAGTTGATTTACGTGGGATTCTGCACCGGAATTGTTGCCTCGCTGACCAACATTGGCGTCGGAACCCTGGCGGAGCAGCCGATGCAGGAACTCGGCAAGACCGCGCTGTACTACGGCGTGTGGTCGTTCGTTTCGGCGGGCTTCATCATGACGGGACTGCTGCCGTTCATTGAGAAAGTCTTCGGCGTGCAGACGGAGATTAGCCTGCTCGAACTGGGGGACGTCGCGCATCCGCTGTTGCAAGAGTTGGTGCGCCGCGCGCCGGGAACTTACAACCACTCGATCAACGTCGCCTCGATCGCCGAAGCCGCCGCGGAATCGATCGATGCGAACGGCCTGCTGGTGCGCGTGGGAGCTTATTTCCACGACATCGGCAAGATGCTCAAGCCGCAGTATTTTATCGAAAACCAGGGAGTCGACACCAATCGTCACGATCAGTTACTGCCGGCAATGAGTACGCTGATCATTATTGCCCACATCAAAGACGGCGCCGACCTGGCCCGACAACATCACTTGCCGCAACCAATCATCGACTTTATCCAACAACATCACGGCACGACACTGGTCGAATATTTTTTCCGCCGAGCACAGAACGACGCCGATCCGGAGAATCCCGAAGTCGAAGAGGCCTCTTTTCGCTATCCCGGCCCGAAGCCGCAGAGCAAGGAGGCCGCGGTCCTGATGATGGCCGACGCCGTGGAAGGCGCCAGCCGGGCTTTGGTGGAACCGACACCGGCGCGCCTCGAGTCCTTGGTGCATGACTTTGCCATTAAGCGATTGCTCGACGGTCAATTCGACTGCTGCGGCCTGACCCTTTCCGAGCTGGCCACGATCGAAGAGAGTCTCGTCAAATCACTGACCGCCGTGTATCATGGAAGAATCAAGTATCCCGATCAGCGATCCGCTTAGCGACAAACGTTCAACTCGAAGCACGGAACGATTCAGTGCCCAACCATCGAGCGAACCGCTTGCGGTTTCGCAATCCAGTGATCGAAGTTGCCATCGCCAGCGAGCCGTCATCACGCGATTTCAATGCCGGGCGGCTGCGCCGTGCGGTTGAGTTGATTTTGGCCGACGCAAACGTCGCGCAAGCCGCAATTTGCATTGCAATCGTCGATGATGAAACGATTCAACTTCTCAACCGCCGCTATCTCCAGCACGACTATCCGACTGACGTGCTGAGTTTTGTCTTGGAACGAGACCAGGACCGGCTGGACGGTGAAATCGTTGTCAGTGCCGATCACGCGCGGCGGGCCTCACGCGACTATCGCTGGTCGGACGACAACGAGCTTCTGCTGTACGTCATTCACGGCGCCCTGCACCTGGTCGGCTATGACGATCGGGATGGCGACTCGCGGGCCGAGATGCGCAGGCGGGAGCGGCACTTTTTGCTGGAATGTGGCGCCGAGCCGCCACCCGACGAGTGAGCATTGCGTCACGCGCGCGCTCGGCGCAATGGCCCCCTTGGTTCCTGCTAGCACCATGTCCGCGGAGAAAGCCACTGCTATCGTTCTGCGGGTGATCGAGTTCAGCGAGACCAGCAGCATTTGCACGCTGTTCACGCGTGAGTTTGGCAAGATCCATGCTTTGGCGAAGGGAGCGCGGCGGCCCAAGGGGCCGTTCGAGTCTGCCCTTGACCTGCTCGCCTTGTGTCGCGTAGTGTTCCTCCGCAAATCTTCCGACGCCCTGGACTTATTGACCGAAGCAAAGCTGGAGCGGCGTTTTCGTCCGGCCAACGGCGACCTCGCCAGTTTATACACCGCCTATTATGTCGCCGAGCTGCTCGGCGAAATGGCCGGCGATTACGATCCGCATCCAGAGCTATTCGATGCCGCCGAAGCAACCTTGGTTGCCCTGCGCACCCAAGGCAATGCGGCTCGTTGGCTGTTGCGCTTCGAGATGACGGTCTTGCGGGCGTTGGGGCATTTGCCATCGCTCGACGAGTGCGCGGAATGCGGCATGCCGATCGACCTGGCCGGCCGTGTGCCCTTCGCCATGATCGCCGGCGGCGCAATGTGCGCGCGGTGCCGTGTCGGAAAAAAACAAGTCGCAAGTGTCACTGGACCGGTGCTGAAGATGATGCGGCAATTTGCCGATGAAACTGCCGATGACTGGCAATCGAGCGAAATCGATCGCCGCGTGTATGGGGAGTTGCGCGGCGTCATGAATAGTTACCTGTCGCACCTGATCGGACACGCCCCGAAAATGCATAAACTGCTCGGCAACCTGGCATGCACCTAGACGCCGTTGCAAACCGCGAATTTCGAAGTTGAGATGTCAAATCTTAAGTTTACATTCTGCATTTTGCAATTTGCGGCCCTACTGTCGGGCTGCGCCATGTGGCAGCCCCCCAAGGTCCCCGAGTACAATCCGCAGCCCACGGCCGAGCAGCGTGCATGGTGGGAAGCCAACAAGCACAAGGCGCATCACGTCCCCGGCCGGGGCTTCTATGTGGAAGGTGTCAGCGGTTTCTTCGACGAAAATGGCCGCCCGATGGCCAGCGTCTCCGGCAAGGAAGGGGTCGTCGACGAGTACAACGCCGACGACGAGCGTCTCATTTCCGAGAAGAAGCTCAAACGCGGCGCGAAGAAACTGGTCGGCCGCGGCCCCAACGAAACGAAGGCGCGCGCCGCTTACGATCGAGGCGACCAGTTGTTCCGCGCCGGCGAATACGAGGACGCGGCCAGGCAGTTCTTCATCGCCTATGATCGTTGGCCTGATTCGCCGCTGGAGGAAGATGCCCTGTACATGGCGGGCGAGGCCAATTTCTTCGCCGACCGCTATCAACCGTCCGACGACGCCTACGGACTGCTGCTAAAGAAGTACCCCGGCACCACGCGGCTTGACAAGGTCGTGAACCGGCGCTTTGCAATCGCCCGCTATTGGGAGCTCAAACACGCCGCCGATCCGCATTGGCCCGTCACGCCCAACTTCACCGACAAAACCCGTCCTTGGTTCGATACGGCTGGCCATGCGATCAAGGTCTACGAACGGATTCGCCTGGACGATCCGACCGGGCCGCTGGCCGATGATGCCACGATGGCAACCGCCAATTTTTACTTCGTGAACCGCCGCTACGAAGATGCGGACTATTTCTACGGCCTTCTGCGCTCCGAGTTCCCAAAAAGCGAATTTCAGTACCCTGCCCACCTGCTGGGTCTGCAAGCCAAGCTGCTGAAATACCAAGGGCCCGACTACGACGGCAAGCCGCTCGAAGAGGCAGCCGACTTGTCGAAACAACTGCTCGCGCAGTTCCCGACGGAACTAGGCGCCGACCGCGAGCGAATCGTCAAGATGCAGTCCGAAGTCCGTCGAGGTCAGGCGATGCGGGAGTTCGCGCTGGGTGAGTACTATCACCGGGGCGAGCACTACGGCGCGTCGAAAATGTTCTTCAACAATGTGGCCAGGCTCTATCCCGACACCGAACTTGCCAAACAGTCGCTCGCGCGGATCGAAGAGGTGCGCACCCTGCCCGACGAGCCAAAAGATAATTTCGAATGGCTGACGGGATTGTTTCCAGAATCGCGGAAGCTTGGTCCATCGGTGGCGCGCGTGCCGAATAAATCGACGATGCGGTAGCGGAGCCACGAATGTGAGACTTGAGATTTCCAATTTGAATTTTGCCATTTCCGTTGTGCAATCGGCAATCCTGCTCTGCGGATGCGCCAGTTATCGCTTCGGCGCCGCCTCGCTGTACCCTGCCGACGTGAAGACGGTGTTTGTCCCGATGTTCGAGTCGGACAGTCTGCGCCGCGGTCTGAGCGAGCGTTTGACCGAAGCGGTGATCAAAGAGATCGAACTCAAGACGCCCTACAAGGTTGTGAGTGAGCCGAATGCGGATAGCGTGCTCACCGGCCGGATCGTGAACGATCTTAAGCGAGTGGTCGTCGAGGACCGCTACGACCAACAGCGCGAAAACGAAATCACTTTGCTCGCCGAAGTCAGCTGGCTCGATCGCCGCGGCGATTTGATCGGAAGCCGCGGCAACATGTCCATTCCCGAGTCGCTGGTGCAACTCACCGGCAGCGGAGTGGCCCTGCCCGAGTACGGCCAATCGATCGCCACGGGCCAACAGCAGGCGATCAATCGCCTGGCGGAGCAGATCGTTTCCCTGATGGAAACGCCGTGGTAAGCTGGCGGGAATGAGGTCGAAAGATTGGGATGCTTGCGAAGGACTGCCGCCTGGCCAAGGGCCATCAGCCCGCGCCTCCGATCCCGGATCTCCCCCTTGGCAAGCCCGCTTTCCGCATCGCAGCAAAGTCTGGCAGCTCCGCACGCACGCACTCACGCTTGGCAAGCGCCCACTCGTGGTGGGTATCCTCAACTGCACGCCCGACAGCTTTTCCGACGGCGGCAGATTTTTTGAGCCCAAAGCCGCCATCGAGCAGGCGCTGAAAATGGCCGCCGATGGCGCCGATATTCTCGACATCGGCGGCGAAAGCACGCGGCCCTCTAGCGAGGTCGTCACGGCCGACGAGGAGCTGATGCGTGTGATTCCGGTCATCGAAACGATCAGGCCACACGTACTCGTGCCGATCTCCATCGACACCTCAAAGGCTCGCGTTGCACGCGAAGCCATCGCCGCGGGGGCCGAAATCATCAACGATGTAACCGGTCTCACGGGGGACCTGGCCATGCTCGAGGTGGCATGCAGTTCACAAGCGGGCGTCTGCGTGATGCACATGCAAGGCACGCCGCGCACGATGCAAGAGAATCCCACCTACGACCATGTGGTCGTGGAAATTCTTGATTGGCTGCATGCGCGCCGTGATGCGTTGGTGTCCGCCGGCATCGCGCGCGAGCGAATCGCCCTCGATCCCGGCATCGGCTTTG
>SXHT01000311.1 GCA_005773095.1 Planctomycetaceae bacterium | reverse complement strand
CGAATCCGGCCGGCACAGCCGGCCCTACAAGCGTTCCGAGGTCCCGGTTGGTTGTAAACTCAGAGCCACCCTGAAATAATGAATCGATTGCCGAATCATGGCAAAAAAACGCCGGTGGGAACCCGGCCTCCCATAAGAGTAGAGGTATTGCGGATGGCTCTGATGTCATCGTGGGAAAAGCGTGCGCTGGGGCTGGGATTGCTGCTTCTGATATTGTCGAGTGCGGCGCCCGGCCAGGACACGCCCGATGAGAAGCCCAGATCAACCGCTGCCGCGATTCGGCAGTACCGAGAGGCGGTCGCGTTGCAGAACCGCGAAGTCTACGATCTTGCCGCGGACGAATGGACCAGGTTCCTCGAGAATTTCGGCAAGGATCCGCTGGCTGGCAAGGCGCGGCACTACCTGGGCGTTTGCCAGCTGCAACTCAAGCAGCTTGACGAAGCGGTCGCGTCGTTTTCCAAAGCGATCAGCGATTATCCGGTGAGCGAGATCACCGAGCAGAGCTATCTCAACCTGGGTATTGCCCGGTTCAACATTGCCCAAGCCGGCAAGAGCGAGGCTTACGATCAGGCGGCAGAAACCTTTGCTAAGCTCGTGAGTCAGTATCCCCAGGGTACACTAGTACCGCAGGCGCTTTACTATCATGCTGAATCGCTCTACGCGCGCGGCAAGAAAGCGGAAGCTGTTCCCTTCTATTCGCAGTTGATTGAAAAGTACCCGGAGAGTCCGTTACTTCCCGATACGCTCTACGCGCTTGGCGTAACGCTGGAGGAACTAAGTAAGCCAGCCGAGGCGGGCGCGACGTACGATCGGTTTCTGAAGGATTTCCCGGCTCATGCACTGAAGCCTGAAGTGCTGATGCGCCGGGCGGAAACGCTCTTCGCGCAGAAGCAGTTTACGGATGCGGAGAAATGGTTTGCGTTGTCGGCCGCGACGCCGGATTTCAAGCTTGCCGATTACGCGATCGTGCGCCAGGCGGCGAGCCAGTACGAGCAGAAAAAGTACGCGGAAGCGGCGGCGCTTTATGCGACGGTCGTGCAAAAGTATCCGCAGTCGCAGTATCTGGCCACCGCCACCATGGCGGCCGGCAATTGCTGCTATCTAGCCGGGAATTTGCCTGAAGCGCAAAAGTGGCTTCAACAAGTTGTCGCCGCTGGAGGGGAAGCGGCGATGGAAGCCGGCCATTGGCTTGCCAAGGCATATCTCAAAGAGCAAAAGCCGGCCGAGGCCCTGGCGGTCGTCGACAAGCTGCTTCCCCAGGTTGGCCGGAGCGCATTTGCCGTCCATCTGCAGATGGACAGGGCCGACGCGCTGTACGACATGCCGGACAAGCGCCGCGAGGCAACCGAGCTGTATGCCGCCGTTGCGAAGGACCATCCGCAATGTGTGCTCGCGGCGCAGGCGCTGTACATGGCCGGTTTTAGCGCTTTGGGTCAAGGCCAGTCGCAAGCGGCGCTCGATTACGCGGACGAGTTCTTGAAAAGCCGCTCCGCCGACCCACTGGCGCCGGATGTGATGTTCGTCGCGGCCGAAGCAAGCCTGCAATTGACCAGGTACGCTGACGCGGAGAAGCTGGTTTTGCAGTTGATCGAAAAATATCCGAATCATGCGGACGTGGAGACTTGGAAGATTCGTCTGGGACTCGCACAGTTCATGCAGCAGAAGTTCGCCGAAACCGTGTCGGCGCTGACGCCGCTGTTGGCGACGCTTCAATCGCCGGATGCGGTCGCCGAGGCGCAGTACTTGATCGGCAGCGCGCAGCTCGAACAAAAGCAGTTCGATGCCGCCGTGCAATCGCTGGCCGCTGCATTGGCCGCGGCGCCGAAATGGCGGCAGGCGGACGAGACGATGCTCAACCTCGCCAGCGCCTACCGGCAAAGCGGCAAGCTGGCCGAGGCCAAAGTCACGGCGGCCAAAGTGATCGCCGAATTTCCCGATAGCAAGCTGCTGGATCGTGCCCACTACCGCCTTGGCGACATCGCGTACTCGCAAAACGACTTTGCCACGGCCGCCGGCGAGTACCAGCACGTGATCGAAAAATGGCCGGACAGCGCGCTGGCTCCCAACGCGCTGTACTCGCTCGGTTGGACCCACATCGGCCAGGCCAATTATCCGGCGGCGATTCAGTCGATGACCAGGCTGATCGAACAACAACCGGGAAATTCGCTGGTTCCGCGGGCACGCTACGCGCGTGCCATTGCCCGGCAGCAAACCAAAGAATTTTCGGGCGCCGCCGAGGACGTTGCGGCATTTCTGTCGTCGAAGCCGTCGGCGGCGGAGAAGGCCGATGCGATGTACGTGCTCGGATTGTGCGAAGCGGGCCAGCAAAAGTATGGCGAAGCGGCACGAATCTTCAACGAGATTCTGAAAGACAATCCGCAGTATGCCAGTCTGGACAAGGTGATCTATGAGTTGGGCTGGGCGCTTAAGTCGGACAACAAGGAAGCCGAAGCGGTGGCTCTATTTGGCCGGCTCGCCACGGAAAAGCCCGACAGCCCTCTCGTGCCGGAAAGTTTATATCATGTGGGCGAATCGCAGTACGCCGCCAAAGACTATGCGAATGCCGCCGCCTCGTACTTTGCGGCGATGAACAAGGCAACCAAGGCGGGCGCGCAAGGCGACGACCTGCTGGAGAAGACGGTGCACAAGCTGGCCTGGGCCTACTATCAGCAGGGGGAGTACGAAAAAGCGGGCCAGTCCTTCGACTATCAGCTGCAGACGTTCCGCGACGGCGCCTTGTCGGCCGATGGTCTTTTCATGTCGGCTGAAAGTTTGTTCAAGCAGAATAAGTTTGAGACGGCCCTTACGGCCTACCAGAAATCGCTGGCCAGGTTGCCGGCAAACAAAGACTTTCAGGCGCTGGTGTATCTGCATGCCGGTCAGTCGGCGGCCCAACTCAAGAAGTGGGCTGAAAGTCTGAAGCTGCTCGAACAAGGCGTTCAACAGTTTCCCGACTCGCCCTACCAGCCCGAATTGATGTACGAGCAGGCTTGGGCATGGCAAAACCTCGGCAAGACTGATGAGGCCTTCAAGTTATACGACCAGGTAACCGCCGCCACGGAACGCGAAGTCGCCGCGCGCGCCCGATTCATGATGGGCGAAATCCAGTTCGAGAAAAAAGATTACAAGGAAGCCGTGCGAAGTTTCTTCAAGGTGGCTTACGGATATGGCTATCCGCAATCCCCCGATCCGATCAAGAAGTGGCAAGCGAGCTCGGCCTACGAGGCAGCGCGGTGCTTCGAGATGCTGGCGGGACAAGACGCTTCCAGGAAAGCCCCCATGCTGGAGCAAGCCAGGAAATCGTATCAGGAAGTGATCGAGAAATATCCCACCAGCGACCAGGCGGGCCTGGCAAAGAGCCGGCTCGAGGCGCTGGGAATCTAGTGCTGTGACCATTTTGAACTTACGAGTGCCAGACCTCCGTAAGTGCTGCAAGGCGAAATCGCTGCCGATGTCTCGCACTCGTAGAATCGTGATCGACAAAGCACTAGGAAGAAGCCCTCGAGGATCGAAAGTCAGAAGTCCTTAGCACTGCATCACCTGGCGCGCCTGGCGCACGACTCCTGACTCCCAACCCCTGACTCCTGGACAACAAGCCCACAACCCAAGCCGGCGATCCCCACCCGGCTCCCACCTTTTTACAACGCGGAGAAGCTCATCATGTGCCGCACGTTCCTGCGTGGCCGGTCGAATGCGCCGGCAAGCTTTCGAGTTCTTATGGGCCTGGTGATGACGGCCTGGCTGGTTGCCGCCGCCGCCTCGCAGGACGCCGGCGCCAAGAAGTTCGACGACGCCATGCAGACCGACGCGCCGGACGCCGACGCGGCGCCGCCAGCGGACGCTCCCCTCTCGGAACCGGAAGGAGGCATGAGCATTTTGCGCATGGCTTCACCCGCGGTGGGTGGCGTGTTCATGTATCCGATCTACGGGTTCTCGCTGGTGGTGGTCACGTGTGGCATTGAGCGGATAATCGCGCTGCGGCGGGCCAAGGTTATTCCGCAGGGTCTCGTGGAAGGTTTCGGCAATTTGGCCGGCGCCCAGACCGGTTTTGATCCGCGCAAGGCTTATCGGCTATGTCAGCAGTTTCCTTCGACATCGGCCAATGTCGTTCGCGCGATGCTGCTCAAGATTGGTCGTCCCCACGCGGAAGTGGAGGCGGCAGTGACCCAAGCCAACGAGCGTGAGGCGGCCAGGCTGTATACGAACATACGCCCGCTCAATCTGGCTGCCACGGCGGCGCCGCTGTTGGGCCTGCTCGGCACCGTGCAAGGCATGATTATGGCATTTTATACGACGGCCCACTTGCCGGACGGCGCCAACAAGGCGCAGCATCTTGCCGCAGGTGTGTATGTAGCGCTGGTAACGACGTTCGCCGGCTTGTGCGTCGCCATTCCCGCGGTGTGCATCTCGCACCTATTGGAAGGCAAGATTCAAACGCTGTTCCGCGAGATCGACGAACTCATTTACAACTTGCTGCCGCAGTTGGAGCGGTACGAGGGCAAGTTGCGCGTCAGCCGCCAGCAGTTGGCGGGGGGGCCGGAAAACAAGTCCGAGGAGAAGCCGGCGGCAATCGCAGCGGAGTAGCAACTCGATAGGACGATACGACAACCTGCCTCGTCAATCTTCCCATCGTCCAACCGCTTGACCAGACGGTTCAAACGAGACCCGGAACATGAGCGTCAAAATCGAAAAGGGCCGGGCCGCGGGGCTCATTGATCTGACACCGATGATCGACGTGGTGTTTCAGTTGCTGCTGTTCTTCCTCGTTGCCAGCAAGTTCGCCGACGAGGAGCGCGAGCTCAAAGTCGTGCTGCCGCAGGCCAGTGAAGCCAGGCCCCTGGTTGCCAGGCCCAAAGAGTACTTTGTCAACGTCGACCGTGCCGGTCTGTACTTCGTCGGTGGAAAGACGGTCAGTCTGCTCGAGCTTGATCGGCAGTTGAAGCAAGTCGCCGCCAATAATCCCGGCCGGCAGTCGGTGATCATCCGCGCCGACAAGCGTTGCCAGTGGGAGCACGTTGTCGCCGTGATGAATTCGTGCAACAAGGCCAACATCAAGGATTATCGGGTGACCACCGCGGAAGGCAAGCACGCACAGTAGCATTAACCTGGGTCTGAGCTTAAGGTTGGAAGTAGGGTCTTTTTGGTTCCCAGTTCCGCGTTCGATTCGACGGAGTTCAAGATGCCAGCAATCCGCCGCGTCGTACATCGGGTGCCCACCAGCGATTACCACACGTTCGACGACGAACTGTGGCCGGTCAATGTGGCGCTCGTGGTGTTGGCGGGTTTTGTGGCGGGCGCCATCATCGCCGTCTCACGATTCAACGATCCGAGATGGTTTTTCAACGGTTGGTTTCGCTTGACCACGCTCGTCGTGACAACGGGCCTGCTGATTTGGGTGGTCACAAAACTGCACAGCCGCCGCGTTCGCCGCGCGATGCAGTTGGCAGCCGTGCTGAGTTTGATCGTGCATCTGATCGTCGTTGTCGTCTTGTACAATCAGCGGTTCGCCGACCTTGAAGAACAACTTGCCGAGGCCGAGGTCACGGTCTACGAGCAACCGGTTACCCTTCCCGACTATCACGAGCCGGAAGAGTTGCAGGAGCACGAGAAACCGGTCGAGACGGAGGCGCCCGAGGAAAATAGCGCCATTCAAATTGAGCAGCAAACAGCACAAGCCGAGATTCCCCTGGAGAGCCAGCCCACGCCGGAGCCGGGCGCAATTCCGGAAGTCGAACCAAGTCCGTTGGAGAAGGCGGAGCTGACCGAAGCCGCGCCGCGCCGTTCCGACGAGCAGTCGCGGTTGAGCAAACAAGCCGCCAAATCCGAACCATGGCCAAACGAATCGATCGCCGCGCCGCAACAAGAACTTCCCCCAACCGAGCAATCGGTTGCGATGGAGCCGGCGACCCGGCCGGTAGAACGCACTTCGGAATCCCATCCGGAAATCTCAAAGCCAGGCGAGCAATCCGAGCTCAGGCCCGCGCCAATGCAACGTCAGGTGACTGAGATCACCCGACGAGCGGCGCCAGAACCGACACCGACCGACGCTTCGAGTGCACCCGCTCTCAATCGCGCTCTGAACGAGCCACGAGTAACGTCCAAGGTGGAGGCCGAATTGCCTCAGCCGGTGGCGGTCAGTCCTGCGGCAACTCCCAGCCAGCCGACTTCGAATTCCGTCCAAGTCGAGCGACAGTCCACGACACCGAATGTTGCGATGCAGTTAGCCTCGGAACCAAAAGTGTCGACCGCGCCGAGACCTGTGCAGCTTGACGCTCCGCGACAACCACCTGGCGATTCGCCGCAAAGTGCCAGTGCGCCAATTCAGACCCAACAGAAAGCATCCGTCGAAGCGAAAATTGCGGACCCGCAAACCAATGATGCGCCACAATTTGCCGACCAGGCCGACGCCCCAAGCAGCTCTCCTGCTCCGTCGGAAACCCAAGTCGCGCGGAGCGAAGCCCAGGCGCCTGGGGCGTCCGCCGTTCCGGCCGCGGCCACCGAACCGAGCGCGACGCCCGCGGTGATCGCAGCTTTGTCGCTCGCTCGGGCACAGCAGGCAGACGCTTTGAGTCTGCGGCCCATCACCGTGCCTTCCGCAATACCGAACCGATCGACCGCGGTCGCCGAGACACCAGCCTCACCGATGAACATGGAAAGTCCCGCCGTGGCCGTCGCGGTCGAAAGACAGTTCGAAGCAACCCCCACTCGTAGCGCGCTGA
This sequence comes from Planctomycetaceae bacterium, assembly GCA_005773095.1. Lineage (GTDB taxonomy): Bacteria > Planctomycetota > Planctomycetia > Pirellulales > PALSA-1355 > SXHT01. The sequence goes on along the minus strand of SXHT01000311.1, from coordinate 12,884 downwards.
GCAAAGGCTCGGCCGGAGTCGCGGGGATTGGCAGCGACGCAAATTTCGAGCAGGGAGAGTCTTCTACGCCTCATCCGGCGACAGTGCCCTCGGCATCGGCACGCAGGGCAGAAGCTTCGCAGAGCGGCCCTCCTGGTCCCGCCCTTCTTCCGAGTCTGCCTGCGCTTGTGGCAAAGTCGGTCGCCGGCGCAAACGTTCCCCAAGCGACTCTCTCCGCTCAGGATCTCGAAATGGGGAATGTCGCCGGCGTGATCCGCCCTGGCAATATTGAAGCCAGCAGCAGTGCCGCTGTGATCCGTGCCGACGCATCCGTCCCAGCGGGAAAAATCTCCGCCGCGGTGGGCCGCAGCGATTTTGACGTTGGTCCCACGCAGACTGTGGCAAGAGTCGGTGCCGCACGCCCCGCGGGAGGTGGCGCACCGGAGGTTCGGCTCGACAACCAGGCGCAACGGTTTTCGCGGCGGCCTTCCGGCGGCGCACCGCTCGCCGCGATTGGCGCGGCGAAGGTCGCTGAATCGCCGCAAGCACCGGCCGGCGATGGCGGTGGATCGCCGGTTGCGCCCATCGAGAGCAACGTCAACACCACGGTCAGGTCTTCCGCCGGTGGCCAAATGCCCGTTGCCGGCGCGGTCGGCGAACCGGTCGTCGGTGGCAGCGCCGCACCCGTCAACAGCGCAATGATCGCCCGCGCGGCCGCCGCTTCGGAAATTGCTCCCGGTCCGCTGGCAAACGGGGGCCCCGTGCAGCCAGGCCGAGCCGTCGGAAAAGTAGCCATGGTCGAAGTGAAGGCGGATGCTCCGCAAATGTCTGCCGGCCCCGCGAGTGGCGTCCCCGTGCCAGGCGCCGGGTTGGAAGCCACCGGTGACACTGCCGTAAAAAGTGCCGCGGGAGTTCCGGGCCACGCGACCGCTCAATCCGTTGGCGTTGACGCTGGCGAACTTCCGGTCGAGTCGTCGGTAGTGGGTGGCGCACCGGGCGTGGGACTGGCAAAACGAGGTGCCTTGCCGGACCATGAACCTGCTTCCCCCCTTGTCCCCCTTGGTGCCACGGGAATCCCGCGAAAATCGAATGTCGCCGGTCTTCCCGCGGGCTCAATCGCTGCCGTCGAAGTGCCGGCGTCGGAAGCCGGCGGATCCGCGGGGAGTAGCGAGCCGGGTGGATCACTTCCGCCCGCTCAGCCGGGTGTGGGCGCCATCGTGGCACGAAGTTCCGGCGCGCGTCCGATTCAGGTAGCCGCGCTGGATGGGCCCGGCGGACTGGGGCTGACAGCCACACCCAACGTCGGCTCGATGAGTCGCCAGGCTCGCCGCGATAGCGACATTGTTCACTCCGGCGCGGCGCGATTTCTGAGTCGCACCGCAGGTGGTCCCTTGGCGGTCGATGGACGAGCGCGCGAGTCTGCCGCGGCATACAGCCGACGCCGAGGCCGCAAACTCGATCCATCCGGCGAGTATGGACAGCCGCTCGAGCGCACCGAAGAAGCCGTGGAGTTGGGACTCACCTTCCTCGTTCGGCATCAATCCCCCGACGGAAGCTGGAGCCTGCACAACTATGGCGCCGGCCGAAAAGGCTATGAACGAGAAACGTCTCAGCTTCGCAGCGATACCGCGGCGACCGGATTGGCGCTGCTGGCGTTTTTAGGAGCTGGCTACGACCACTACGATGACAGCTACGCCGAACAGATTCGCCAGGCGCTTCAGTTCCTTGTGAAAAACCAAAAAGCCGATGGCGATCTGTATCTGCCAATGGATGCCGAGTCGAACAAGAGCGTCTGGCTCTACAGCCACGGCATCGCCACGATCGCCTTGTGCGAAGCCTTTGGCATGACCGGCGACGCCAACCTGCGCGAGCCGGCCCAAAAGGCCATCGACTTTATCGTCAACGCCCAAGACAAACAGCGCGGCGGTTGGCGCTACGTGCCAGGCCGCGAGGCGGACACCTCCGTCAGCGGCTGGCAACTGATGGCGCTCAAAAGCGGTGAATTGGCTGGCCTCAAGGTGCCCAAGGAAACGTATCAACGCGTGGAGATATGGCTCGACAGCTCCCAGACATCGCCGAATGGCCAGACACAGTACAGCTATAACCCGTTTGCTCCGCTGCAAACCGCGCCCGGTCGATTCGCCGACCATGGGCGTCGGCCCACCCCCGCGACTTCGTCCATGGGATTGTTGATGCGCCTCTACACAGGTTGGACGCGCAGCGACGCGCGACTGAAAAGTGGTTGCGATTTCCTGCTGAAAAACCCGCCGCTGATGGGCACCGCCCAACAGCCGACGCGCGATAGCTATTATTGGTACTACGCCACGCAGCTCATGTTCCACATGAAGGGGGACTACTGGAAACAGTGGAACGCGCGACTGCATCCGGCACTGGTGAATCAGCAAATTCAAACCGGTACTTTCGCAGGAAGCTGGAACCCGCGATTGCCGGTGCCAGATCGTTGGGGCGTGTTAGGTGGCCGGATGTATGTGACGACCCTCAATTTGCTGTCGCTGGAAGTCTACTACCGCCACCTGCCGATCTACGAACAAACGGCGAAGTAAACGCGGCCAGGTCCATCCATGACTCAGACCGCTTAAACCGCGGGAACCACAGATGCAGCGAGGCGTTTCCGGTCTGGCCAACTCTCCTACTCTCCCGCGCCAGCCAGCGGTTCTTTTTTCTCGGTAATGACCGGGCACTGCGTGGCCATTTCGGCGTTGAGGGCAATAAAATCCTTCCACTCGGCCGGCACGTTGTCTTCGAGGAAGATGGCCTCGACGGGGCACTCGGGCACGCAGGCCTCGCAGTCAATGCACTCGTCGGGGTGGATATAAAGGATCTTCTCACCTTCATAGAAGCACTCCACCGGGCAGAAGACGACGCAATCCGTGTACTTGCAGCCAAAGCAGGGCTCACAAACGACGTGAGTCATGGACGAGTATCTCCTGTATTCGAATCCGCTACCGGACCGAGTCTCAAGGGGTGACGAGATTGGAAGTAAGTTGGTACGGCCTCTGCCGTTGATCGCGCGAATTTTAGTACTGGCCACAACCAGTGTCAATCGCCACTTGGGGGCCCCGGAAACTGAGACAGATTATGTCCAAAAAGGTATCACCCAACGGGTTGCGTCAGCGATGGGAAAACAGGGTTGGCAGGTTCAAGTTCAGGGTCAGAGGCTGAGCTTTCGGTGATCGCACTGCTCTTGCAGGCTGAACCCCGTCCCAAAACCGCTCGCGGGAAGCTACAGGGCCAATCAGTTATCCGCTGTAGGGCCGGCTGTGCCGGCCCGATTCGCGTGACTTTCCCATCCACGGCCGGCAAAGCCGGCCCTACCAGGTTGCCGAATGTAAAACACGGATCGGCCGTGCGGGAAGCTACTTCCGTCTTGCTTGGCGCGAGATTTCCACCTAAAATTGATTTGATCAGGGCCTTCGGACTCGCCAAGGGGGCGGTTCAGCTCTGACGTCCGGCATGGATTACCGGTCGACGCACGCCGATGACGAGGATTGCACGTCGTGGCATTATCAGATATTGATCGCTCTTTGCTCCAACGCTGCCTGGCGCGCAAACCGCGCGCCTGGGAAGACTTCGTGGACCGCTTCCTTGGGCTGGTGATCCACGTGGTCAACCACTCCTCCTCCAGCCGATCGATCCGCCTGACGGTCGAAGATCGCGAAGACCTGGTGGCGGCGGTTTTCTTGGCAATTGTCAAGGACGACCTGGCCGTACTGAGAAACTTCCGCGCCGAGAGTAGTCTGGCGACCTATCTCACGGTGATTGCCCGAAGAGTGGTGGTGCCGGAGCTTCTGAAGCAGAAGTCGCCAGCGCGGCTTACAACGAACGGTTTGAGCGGCTCCGCGGAGGTCGTCGACGAGGAAGACGCCGAAGCACGATCCAACGACCGCGACGAAATCGAACGCCTGCTGGAAGAACTCAACGGCACCGAGGCCGAAGTCGTGCGGATGTACCATCTCGAAGGCAAGAGCTATCAGCAGATCAGTTCCGACGTGGGCGTGCCCATGAACTCCGTAGGCCCCACCCTCACCCGGGCAAGACGCAAAATGAGGAGCGCCAGCTCCGACGCATGAAAGGAGCGTCGGCTCCAATGCGTTCCAACAACCTCTGGACCACCGAAGGGATTTCGGGCGTCTGCCAGAACGAGTTGACGGCCGGGCTGGTCCATCGAGCCGTAGCCGCATTTGCTGGCCGGCTTGTCCGGCAGCACGATGGCTCGGTGGGCGAGTCGCGAGAGCCAGGTTCGCGGCCAAAGGTGGTTGTCGCAGGTGACGGCCGGCCCCTCGCCGCGGAATTGCTTTTCGCCGCCGCGGAAGCTGCTCGCTGGGCCGGTTGTGATGTGATCGAGCAGGGAGATTCAGCTTCCGGCGCCGTGGTCGCCTCGATTCGGCAGATTGCCGCGGAGGGCGGATTGCTGGTTGGAAATGCGCCGTCGGAGACACACACGGCCAGCGTGAGCTTCTTTGGTCACGCCGGGGCGCCCTGGTCATTGCACGGTAGCTTGGACGAGGTGAAAGCGTCCTTCGATATGGGCCAATCGCGACCGGTGCGCGCCGCGGGTGCTTCCCAGCGGCGATTGATCGAAACCGAGCACGGCAAATTAATCCAACCAGGCACTCTCGTCTTGCAACGTGGTTTGCGCATCGTTTTCGACTCGGCATGTCGACCCCTGGAATGTCGACTGCGGGAGCTGCTCTCCGAGCAGTGCCAATTGATCGCTCCCGAACCGTTGCCCTTATCGCGACCGGCACCCGGTAAGCCGACGAGTCCTCGCCCGACCATCCGCCAGCGGCGCGAAAAGATGGTTGCCCGACAGGTGATTGCGGATGCCGCCGACGTCGGTATCTGGGTCGACGGCATCGGTGAAGCTTGCACGATCATCGACGATCGCGGTTTGGCCATCCTGCCCGACAAGCTCGTGGCTGTTTTGGCGAGGTGTCCCTTCGACGAAACGGAGAACTCCATTGATTTTGTGGAAGGCACCACCCGGGAAGCGGCGTTTCATCAATTTGCCAGAAATGGCGCCACCCTGGCCGGCGACCAGCAGGGTCGCATTTGGTTTCGCACAACGGACGGTCCTCCGCTGCTGGATGCGCTCCTCACCGTTGTGCGGCTGATGACGTTGCTCGACGCAACCAATCAACCGCTCCGCAAGCTCGTTTCATGATGGCCGTGGGTGCCGTGGCGCGCCCAAGGGGTCGGGATTCGGTTTCGTTGGAGTTTCGCCTTGAGGCGGCCTTTCGTCACCGGCGCAAGGCGTTTGCCCCAAACGGCCCTGTCCATAATAATCGCATGCTTGCGAGCCGGCGTACTCAACGGCTACCTTGAACCGCTTGCTGCCTCCTGACTCCTGACCCTGACTTTCTCCTATGCACTCCTGGATTGCCGACCGCACCAGGTTCTTCGACAGCTCGGGCATCCGCAAGGTTTTCGACCTGGCCGCCACGATGACCGACCCGATCAACCTTTCGATTGGCCAACCCGACTTTGCTGTGCCCGAGCCTATTCAGAACGCGGCGATCGAGGCGATTCGCTCCAACAAGAATGGGTACGCGTTGACGCAGGGCATGCCGGTGCTTCTCGACAAATTACAAGCCCAGATGGATGCCAGGTACGGCCACGCCGACCGGCAGGTATTCATCACCAGCGGCACCAGCGGCGGACTGGTGCTGGCCATGATGACGCTCGTGAATCCTGGCGACGAAGTGATCGTGTTCGATCCGTACTTTGTGATGTACACATCGCTCGTGGGACTGGCTGGCGGCAGAGTTGTGCTGATCGATACCTATCCCGAGTTTCGCATCGATCTGAACAAGTTGGCCGACGCGATCACGCCGCGCACCAAGGCGATCTTATTCAACAGTCCGGCGAATCCCACGGGCGTGACTGCAAGCGCCGACGACATTCAGGCGATCGCGCAGCTTGCTGCCGACCGAAACATCGCGCTGGTAAGCGATGAGATCTACAGCTGTTTCCAGTATGACGAGCCGTTCGTCTCGCCTGCCCGGTTCAACGAACGGACCCTCGTCATTGACGGTTTTTCGAAGACGTACGGCATCACCGGCTGGCGCGTGGGCTTTGTGCACGGCCCTCGAGAGATCATTCAAACCATGATCAAGTTGCAGCAATACACGTTCGTGTGCGCGCCCCACCCGTTTCAATGGGCCAGCGCTGCGGCCATGGATTTCGACATGACGCCGTATTTGGACGACTACCGCCGCAAGCGCGACTTCGTCTTCGAATCGCTCAAGGACGATTATGAAATCGAAAAGCCGGGCGGGGCGTTTTACATTTTCCCGAAATCCCCGTGGGGCACGGCCAGCGAGTTTGTCGCTAAAGCCATCGAAAACCAACTGCTCATCATTCCCGGAAGTATTTTTAGCGCGCGCGACACGCATGTCCGCATCAGTTACGCCGCAAGTCAACGCACATTGGAACGTGGCGTGGAGGTGCTGTTGAAGCTGGCACGAAACTGTTGATGCGTTGGCTGTTTTTGTCGAATGCTGTGTGGTAGAACACTGGAGAGCCGCGAGAGCATGTCTTCGCCGACACGCATTACTTCCTCGCGCTGTTGAATTCGCACAATAAAACCCACATTCGAGCGATCGACTTCTCGGAGCGCATCGATCGGCTGCTGGTTTCCAGGCAACTGGTGATGATTGAATTGGCGAAGCTCTCGGCGGCGACTACCATTTCGAACAAGTCGGCTTCGCGGCGATGCTCAAATGACGGAGCCGAATCCATGCTCGACTCCCAAACGCGCCGGATGGATGATTTGGCGATTTATTCGACTTGGGCTCATCGTCTATCTGGGAATTCTGCTTGTGTTCACCCTGCTTGAAAACTCGCTGGTGTACTTTCCATCGCGCTTCCCGGACGGCGATTGGTCACTCAAAGCCGGCGTCGAGGATGCCTGGTTCACGTCGAACGACGGCACGAAGTTGCATGGCTGGTTTTTACAAGTCGAGCAGCCGCACGCAGTCGTCCTGTTCTGTCACGGCAATGGCGGCAGCATCGCCTGGCGACGTGATTTGCTCGACGTGTTTCGCGCGTTGCGGGTGTCTGCGCTGCTCTGGAGCTATCGCGGCTATGGCCGCAGCGAAGGCTCTCCGCATGAGGCCGGCATCCTCCAAGACGCCCGCGCGGCGCGAGATTGGCTTGCCAAACGCGCCGCTGTCAAGAAAACCGATATCGTTCTCTGGGGAGAATCGCTCGGCGGCGCCGTGACGATTGACCTGGCCCAGGACGGCGCTCGTGCTTTGATTCTGGAAAGCACGTTCACCAGCATGCCCGCCGTGGCTGCCTACCACTATCCCTGGCTGCCCGTGCGGACGTTGATGCGCAACCGCTACGATTCTCTGGCCAAGATCGCCGGCTACCACGGCCCGCTACTGCAATTTCACGGCGACGCCGATTCGATCGTGCCCTATGAGCTCGGCCGCCAACTGTTCGACGCCGCCAATCAGCCCAAGGAGTTCGTTACAATGGAAGGCGCGGATCACAACGACCCGCGATCCGTGGCGGTGTTTCGCGGTGTTGATCGCTTGCTGAGCCGGTTGCCGGATGGGGAAACAGACGGAGCTGGCATTCCCAAGGATTGACGGGATCGTCCGCGCTATTTTCCGGCGGAAGCCGCGGGCTTGTAGACCAACGCGGTGATGACCCCCAGCAGCACACCTTGCGCCAGGCCGCACAGGAACCACTTGACGGCAAGCTCCGGCGGCAACGGCGAGACGACGTACATGATCAACGTCTGAGCCTGGCTGAAGAATCCCATCATCAGCCCGTACATGGCGGCGCAGCGAAGGCTGCCACGCTCGGCGAAACCGAACGCCCACAGAATCACGAACATCGCGCCGGCCAGAAATTGCCCGCCAAGCATCCAAGGAAACCGGGCCTGCATCTCAGACTCGGTGCGCCAAAGATCTTTCGTGGCGGCATAGTCTGGCTTCATCCAGACACCATGAATTACAAAATCGGTCGCAAAGACAAACACAAAGCCGACGAGAATCGCCATGATCAGACGTTTGGTGTTCATCATCGTTCTCCCGCAAAGAGTTTGTTCAGGTTTTGAATTGTAGGTCCCGGGAAAAGATTCGTGCAAGCCGCTTGAGTAACCGTTCACGGGCCAAGAGAGGGGGACAGGCACATTTTCCCGGGAACCACGTAGGACAACCTTCTGACAGAACGATGCACCTTGCGCGAATTCGCCGGGAAAATGAGCCAGTCCCCGGCCCGTGAACGGTTACGCCGCTCGAACGCTGCGAGAGCAAATCACCCAACGACCCTGGACACCGGGCGCCGGTGAGCCACGGGTGAAGTGCAATTACTGCGGGCCCGGCTCGGCAAGCAACGCTTCGATCCGCTCGCGGATGAACTTTTCGCCGTCGTTGCCTTGCCATTTCAACTCGCCGGGCCAGAAGTGCCGCAGGTATCCGCGCTGGTCGAGCACGTACACCGCGGGCCACATCGAGTTGCCCCAGGCGTTCCAGTTCTCGCTCTTGCCGTCCATCAGAATGGGAAACACCAGTTTCTCTTCGGCCGCCTTTTTCCGGACCTGGGCCACGTCGCGTTCGGCGGACGTCTCCGGCGTTTGGATGCCAATGAGCACAACATCTTGATCCCTAAAGTGGTCGTGCCACGCACGATACGAGGGATAATTGTGGATGCAGTTGATGCAGTCGCAGGCGTAGAAGTGCACGACCACCACCTTGCCGTGAAGCGCGTCAAGTCGCAGGGGCGGCGAATTAATCCACTCGCCCGTGTCCACCAGCTGGGGCGCCTTGATCGCCGGCCGGCCGAGCTTGGACAGCGCAAACGGCGATCCGACCAGCTTTTTCCAAAGCGTCTGCTGCTCGGGCGTGAGCAGTTGCAGCAGTTTCTTCTGTTCCTCGGTCTTCAATTCCGAAAACTTCTTATCGAGCGGCTCGCGGGGCTGCCCGTCGCTGACCGCTTTCTGCAGTGCCGCGACGGCGAGTTGCGTTGCGTCGATGATCTCCATGACCTGGGTTCGCTGCGTGTTGGTGTAGCGCATTTGGGCCTCAACCTCATCGCGCAGCAGCATGCTCGCACCCAGTTTCTGAAACAAGATTTCGCTCAGCCGTTTGCGTTGCGTCGGATCAAGCAGTGTGTTGAGTGCTTTCTGAGCGTCCGCCGTGATCTCGGCCAATCCCTTGACGGCCTCATCACGAGGCTTGTTGCGCAGCGGAAAGAACCGCAGATCAAGCCCGTCGGTCAGCTTCCGATATTCCTTCCGCTGCCGCGAACTCAGCTTCAACTCCTCAACCACAGCCGGCTCGTGCAGCAGGATCCAATAAGGATCATTGCCGGCGTAGGGATCGACCGCGAAGCTAACGCTGGCCCACGCCAGTATGATGCTAGTCCTCACGGCTAAGTGGACAGTTCGCACGACAGAAATCCTCCATCCCTGTTTACCACTATCTCGGCGGCCGTGACTGAAAGAGCGACGAGAGGAACCCGATGACTCAGCGTCTATTTGAGGTCAAAGGCTGCCTTAAGACATGCGTCTATCTTTGTCAATAAAGTCGCCGGGAGGTGGCCAATCGTCGCGTGGATGTCGCGCTGATTGATCGTCAACAAATGTTCGTACTTGACGGCTGATTGTCCGGAAAGTCCGGACGATATTCCCTCACTTTCGGACGGATCAATCAGCAACTGCGTTAAGACAGACTCTGTCCGCGTGATGTTGCCCGTGATCATCGCGACCATGGAATGGTCCAACCGGCGATTCTTCTTGTCAGACTGAACAACCAGCGCAGGACGCTTCTTTCCGCCGGTCCCATCAAGGAACGGAAATTGCACGATTACGACGTCGTCTCGGCGCAACACGCGATGTGCTCCCGGTCAATACTTTTGGTAGCTCTCTAGCCACGGGTCATGTTTGTCATCTTCCGCCATTAACTCGTTCACCAGCGGGTAGAGGTCGCGAGGATTGAACTCGTTGTCCGTGGCGCATTTCCGGAACACGTCCTCACGAACCAACACGTAGCCGGTCTGTGTCGCTGGGTCGTGACGGTGCAGGGGGCCGCCGGTTGTTTGCAGAGATTTCAACTGCTCATCGGTGACTTGAAGCGTCATGCCAATTCTCCTCGCGGTCCATCCCTGCTAGTATATCAGACCAAGACACCTTTCTCACCAATCCTCGCCGTCGGCGACTTCAATCTCGCATTCGGATTTCATTTGCTCCGCTCGCGAAAGCAGCTTTTGCCGAGTCGCTTGCAGATCGGCCGATAGTGCTTCCGGCGAGACTTTCGACAATACCTCAATCGCCTTCATCGGCCGCCGTTCCGACGCGATCAGGATTTGTGCCAGCTTGAGCCGTATACGGACCGAGCGCTCGGGAAATTGCCGGATGTAATCGACCATCGGCGGAATCGACGCGGCCCACAATTTCTGCTCGTGCAAGGTCCGCATGAGCGCCATCAGGTCCGGTTCTTCCATCGTCCATTCCGGATGCGATTTTCGGTGCGTGGCATAAACACTTGCCGCGCCAGGGACGTCTCCACCAAGCAGGCGGTTCTTCACGTCCGCGCCAAACATGGGTAACTGAATTGTTCCGGCAGGTTTTGGTTCATCGGGGGGCGCGGCTTTCTCGGGAAGCTTGCGCTGGCTGCGATCGTTTTCAATCGTGCTGCCCTCAGTTCCCTTCCAAACGGCGAACAAGTCCCAACCTTCGCAATCGACGATGCCGAACTTGAGCAACGCCACACCCACCACGGCCCCCAATCCCGCGCCGGTCAGATGCAACATTTCGCTCGACATGCCGAACCCGGTCAGCCAGGCCACGAATAATTGCCAGGCCAGGTAGGAGGTCGAAAAGAACACGATGGACACGTCCACAGTCGTGGGAGTAATTAACCACATGAAACAGCTCATCTCGTTTCTGGGCGCCCAAACGAGCGAGATCGCCATCAGGCCGAAAATCACTCCCGACGCGCCCACTGCGCCACCCTCCGAACCGAGCATCATGGTTTGAATCAGGGCGCCGTAGACGATCCCGATCACGAGATACACGACCAACATTCGCCACCAACCGAGCTTGCCTTCGACCACCAGCCCGAATCCCCAAAGGTAAAACATATTGCCCAGCAGGTGCCAAAAGCCGGCGTGCAGAAAGTTCGTGGTCAGCCATTGAAGCGGGTGCAAGCCATCGCCGAAGATCAGAATCCACGGCTCAACCTGGTCCGGCTCCATTTGCGCGGTTGCGACAAACACCAACGTATTCACCGCGATCAACCCGATCGTGACGTACGGAAAGTGATAAATCGGCGCGTCGGTGTTATAGGGCAGGATCATGGCGGAGGGTCAAAGCAGGCGAATAGGCAGTACCGTGGCGTAACGGACGAAATCTTCATCCAAGGTAAAAATGCGAGCACCCAGTCGAACTGAGACGGCGCAGATTAAGAAGTCAACAAGTGACCCGGCGATGCCTGCCTTCCGGCAATCATTTGCAAAGCGCGCGGCAGTCTCCTATCGTCGATGATGACCGGCTGATCGCTCCAGCCGCGAAAATGCTGGCGGACGCGTTCAAAATGAGCATCGTTCTGAATCCCGGACAACAACTCTTGCCGAACCACGCCCAGGACAATTACCTCGTCTCCCTCCAAGAATGTCGCCAGCCTCGCTACCGTCGTCTGTTCTTTGGCGGTTAATGTAGCTGGTCGCCGACGCAGGGCGAGCGACCACACCGGTGTGTCCACAACCACGATCATTTCTTGCGACTTCGTTCTCGCTTGTAGTCGTAGGTCGGGTCGAAGTCGACCGTGCCGAATAGGTCGAGAATCTTTAATCTTTCCTCGCGGCGGCTAACGAACTCCTTCAATGCCGCGGCAGCCGCCGCCTTCTTGGTGCGGTACTTGCCGAGCTTTCGTGCTTTCTCGAGCAATTCGTCGTCAAGAGATACTTCGGTCGCCATCGTGTTTGCCTCGTGGACCTTTGAGCGGCTCAACATCGGATTGTACTCAGAAAGCTGCGGGGATCCAAATTTCTATTCTCTGATGTTGTGGACGACGACATGAGCGAGCGTGGAATCGTGGGCAGGTACTGGGTAGTTGTCATTGACTACCACGGCTGACAAGCCGAATCGGGCAACCAAACGACAGCGGGCTGGAAATGTCCGACCGACATTCCCAGCCCGCTTTGGAAGCAGCGCGAAACTCGACACCCAACGGCCAATGACGGCTCAGTGGGTTTGAACGTGACGCGCTATTGGTTTGTTGCCTTGCTCCCTTTCCCATTGCGAGAGGGGCTCTAGGCTCACCGTCACTTGATCATGCACTCTTGGTCTTGGGTTCTACGATTGGAAACAGACTCTGCTTGCCTTCGACCACATCTTTGGTGATCGTGTACCGGTTACCGGGGCCGCGTTCGGGCAGGTCGTACATGATGTCGAGCATCACCTCTTCGATGATCGACCGCAATCCGCGGGCACCGGTGTCTTTCTCCTGCGCCTTGGTGGCGATCGCTTTGAGCGATTCGTCACTGAACAACAGCTCGGCGTTCTCCATCTGAAACAGGCGCTGATACTGTTTGATCAACGCGTTCTTCGGTTCCGTGAGCACGCGGACAAGAGCGTTGTGGTCCAGCGGCGTCAAAGACGACACGACCGGTAAACGCCCCACCAACTCCGGGATCAGCCCAAAAGCCAACACGTCGTCACTGTTGACCTGCGGCAAGAGCTTCGAAATGTCTTCCTCGCCCCGCATACCGCTTTGTTGGCCGAATCCAATCGTGCGCTTGCCCAATCGCTTGCCGATGATCTTGTCGATCCCCACGAACGTGCCGCCGCAAATGAACAAGATGTTGCTGGTGTCCATCTGGATGTACTGCTGCTCCGGATGCTGGCGGCCGCCTTGCGGCGGCACGTT
>SXHT01000310.1 GCA_005773095.1 Planctomycetaceae bacterium | reverse complement strand
TCGGCAGCCGCGCGTTGGCGCGAGTCAGCACATGATACACGTACCCGCCCAAAGCTGGCCGATGCGGTCGTCCCATACCGCTGGAACATCGCCAAATCCGCCGCCGCCGTCAATTAACGGTTCCTGACACCGTTTCTTCCCCGCCGCCGCTAGCATGCACCCTCGACCGCGGAACTAAACTGATACATCGCAATCGTGGTCCCCCGCCGATATCTGCACGACCATTTTCAGCGCATTGGGTGTCTCCCGCAACGCTGTACTTCTGGATCCGCTCGGCCGTCCCAACCACCTTTTTAATAGCGTGGTGATGGAGCCTCTCTCTACAGGGCACACGACCTGATCGTTACGTCGATATCGGTCGAATTCTACGCCGAAGCGAGTAGCGTCACGCAAGAATGCCGCCTATAATCCCCCACGATCTTGGGGTGCATTGACATTGTGCGCATGAATACGGTTAGGTGACGATGTTATATGTTGGTATCTTGATCAGCCGCATCGACTCTAGGGGCACAGTTGCAGATGCTGATTTCAGCTAGAAACACCATCGTGGGTTCCATGGACCGTACGAAGACCTTGAAGTTGTACGACGAGGCCAAGGCGATCATCCCGGGTGCGACGCAATTGTTTGGCAAGCGTCAGGAAATGTTCGCTCCCGAACAGTGGCCCGCCTACTTTGCTGAAGCTAAGGGTTGTACGGTAACGGACCTCGATGGCAACCAATACATCGACATGGGCACTTCGGGAATTGGCGCCACGGTGCTTGGATATGCCGATCCCGACGTGACGGCGGCTGTCGTCGATCGTGCCCAGCGGGGAAACATGTGTATGCTGAATCCACCGGAAGAGGTCGAACTGGCCAAACTCATGTTGCAGTTGCATCCGTGGGCGGGGATGGTCCGATTCGGTCGAACCGGCGGCGAAGCGTTAGTCGTCGCGGTTCGCATTGCCCGGGCGAAGACACGGCGCGATAAAGTTGCCTTTTGCGGCTACCACGGCTGGCACGACTGGTATTTGGCGGCCAATCTGCCGACCGACACGCAAGATGGAATGACCGACCGATTGGGGAATTGGCATCTGCTGCCAGGTTTGCAGCCCGCTGGAATTCCGAAGGGGTTGGCCGGCACCGCCCTCCCCTTTAGTTACAACAAGATCGACGAGCTCCGTGCCATTGTGCGCGACTGCGGCAATGAACTGGCCGCCATCGTGATGGAGCCGACTCGGCACTACGCCCCCGAACCGGGCTTCCTAGAATCGGTGCGTCAGATTGCAGACGAATGTGGAGCAAAACTAATTTTCGACGAAGTTTCGATCGGCTGGAAGCTGGCGCTAGGTGGCGCTCACCTAAAATATGGCATTACGCCGGACATCGCCGTGTTTTCCAAATCGACCGGCAACGGCAATCCCATCTCGGCGGTCATCGGAACCGATGATGTGATGCAGGCGGCTCAAGAGACGTTTATATCAAGTGCCCTCTGGACAGAGGCGATTGGTCCTACCGCTGCCGTGGCCGCAATTCGCAAAATGATGCGGATCGATGTACGGGCCCATATCGCGAGCATCGGTCAGGCCGTACATGATGGTCTAAGTCGCTTAGCCGAACAGCATCAAGTTCCCTGGCATGCGTTGGGTAGTCCCGCCATGATGGCGTATCAGTTCCAGCATCCTCAGGCGGCCGCCTTGCAGACGTTGTGGACCGTTCGCATGATGGACCGCGGTTTTCTCGCTATCGGCGGCTTTCATCCCATGCTCACCCACGAAGATCGTCACGTCGATCAATACTTGGCGGCATGTGATCCTGTGTTTGCTGAGCTGGCCGATGCGATCCGACTGGATGACATCAGTCAAAGGATCGGCGGACCAGTGAAACATACAGGCTTTCAGCGATTGGCCTAGAAGGGCGTGCCTCTCTGACTTTCAATCGGTCAAACTTTTGCCGTTCCACTGCAATCTGGATAGCCGGTACATCCCCAAAACTGCTGGCCGGCATTTTGTCCCAGTTTGGCGGTACGGAGCGCCATCGCATTTCCGCATTGCGGACAATTCGGAATCAGATCGGCCCGATGCGTCTGGCCTGATGGATTCGTAGGATCTCGTTTTTTGGCTCGCTCTGCCATCGTCTGCATCAAAATCGCAACATCGGTTTCCTTGCTGGTTCCTGCCATGGCCACCGCCTGTGTCGAGTCCCGGCCGCTCTACCGCCCGCGCGATCCTCAGGCCTCCGACCTGTGGCGCCTGCTCGATGAGAATTTTGCCTCCTTGCAGCAGGTCTACGACGAGCGTTATCAGATCAGGTATGGCGGGGCACCCGCTTGCGGGTCGCGTTCCATCGTCGAGCAGTCGGTGGCGGCCTTTCTCAAGTGCGGCGATCTGCAAGAAGGATTCGCTCGCGTTCGCTGCCCCGACTGCAAGCACCGACCATGAAGCATGGTGCCCGGTTCGTCGCCTTCTCCTGCAAGCAACCCGACCATCGCTGCGTGACGGTGCCCGCCTGCCCCTCCTGCCACCAGAAGCGGACGTTGCTGACCGCGCTGCACGTCGCCGACGAAGTCTGCTCTCGGGTCGCTCATCGGCAAGTCGTGTTGACCATCCCCAAGCGTCTGCGAGTTCACACGCGCTTCGATCGCCAGTTGCTGGGGAAACTCTCGTCGTGTGCCCGCGTGGTGCCCGGCATGATCGCGGCAATTCCGACGCATGGCGAGCTCCTGCACTGGCATCCTCACATCCACATGCTGATCACCTGCGGCGCGTTTACACCCGAGGGCGAGTTTCTGGAGTTGCCCGTTGGTAAAAGGGGTCGGGTACCAATTGCCGGAACGGCCCGTAGGGTGCTGCGCACAATAGGTACCCGACCCCTTTTTCGAACGCCCTTGTGTTGTCCCGAGTGTGGCGGCCAGATGAAAGTGGTATCGTTCATCGAACCGCCTCAGGCGGATGTGATCGAAGCGATCCTCAAGCACTGTGGCTTGTGGCAGTCGCGGACAGCCAGGGCGCCACCCGACGTGGATGAATTGGTGCTCGAGCCGGATGCCAGCTACGCGGACAACTCCATGTGTTCCGCAGACGAGGCCGACGAGTTCCACGAACTGAGCTACGTCGACATCGACACCTTCCTGGAGAGCTTCTAACTCATCTCCGACACTGATCGGCAATGGGGATGTTGCGCAGCAGTTGCCAAATCGAGCCGCATTGGGCGCTGATCGATCTGCATATCGTGCTCAGCGAGTTCCCAACTCCATCACCATCGGCAAAAGAGGCAAAGGGGTGGGGGCGTTCCAAAGCGGCCAATGGCCCTGTTGGAACGTCCCCACCTCTTGCCTGGGCGTCTCTCCCTGGTAGACTCAGGAGAAATCGAATTTCCTAGCAGCAACCCGTTCCAGGAGGAAATCTGGGGGATCCGTCCGTTGGGACGATACCAAGCCAGGCCCAAGGACCACCAGTACCGCCCCCGGTGGAGGTTCCCCGTGGGGCGCGCAAAGCAGGCCCGAGTGCCGTTTTTTGGGGTCCGCAGAGCCCACTCGCTTGATGGTCAGGAGAGCCGAGCGGCGGTTACAGCAGATTTCGGCGGCAACCGGGCAGCGTAAGGCCGAACAGGGTTCCTTGGAGCTCGGGGCTGCTCTCGCGCAGTATTCGGTAACTCCGTCCGACTAGGTAGCCATCGCCGGCGGGGCGAAACACCGTCTGCCCCAAGTCGTTCGGTCGATGGCAGCTTGCGGCCGACTGGCTTGAGACGCTTGTCCTGAACGGCGTTCGGTAGAGTTTTTGCGGGGCTGATTGTTGTTCGTCTGGAGTTCCAACCTGCATTGACCACGAAATCATACCTAGGTATTCTTCATGACCTGGATTGGATAAGCGACGAGCCGGTTGACCGCGGCGGGGAACGAAAGAATTCGATGAGCAAGCGAACGCTCCCATTGTTTTGCGCAAAGCGATTCCTGCCACGCGTGGCGTTTTCCGCTCGCGTTGCGTTGCGCGCTTCGGTTCTATTCGTTGCGGCCCTTGCTTTATGCGCGACGCCCAGTATTGGACCGTTCGCTTTCAGCGAGTCCGCGGCACCGCATGACCACGACACATCGTTCAAGGAAGCGGCGATCGGCATGCAGGCTCGAACCCAGGTTCGCCGGAACCAGCCGGGTTTGCCATTGCTGGTTCCAGTGCATGGCGGTCTTCTCGTTTCGACGGACGCGGCCGGCGCTCAACATTTCGGCCATCGTCTTTCTAGTAACGTCATGGCGCCTCTGCGCTGTTGATCGGTCGTCGCTACGCGGGCAATTTTCGCGGTGGTTTAGCGCGCGGCAGGGCATATCGCTGATGCGCCCAGTGACTCGGGGAACTTGATCCCGATGCTTTCCGTGCCGACCGAAATTAACCCGCAATCCACCAAGCGCGGATCAGAACATCGCGGACCCACGCCGCGAAACGAACGAAAGGATCGTGCGAAAATGCAAAAACTTGTTGCGGGCATCCATCAGTTCCAGAACGACATCTTCAGTTCGAAGCAGCGATTGTTCGAACGGCTTGTCGAGGGACAACGGCCGTTGGCGTTGTTTATCACCTGCTCCGACTCGCGGATCGATCCGTCGCTGCTGACGCAAACCGAACCGGGCGAACTGTTCATCCTGCGCAATGCCGGAAACATCGTGCCGCCGTATGGGACGTTCCATGGCGGTGAAGCGGCGACCATCGAATTCGCGGTCGCGGCTTTGAAAGTCAAGGACATCGTGATCTGCGGCCACTCGTACTGTGGGGCGATGAGCGGGCTGCTCAACGCGGAAAAGCTCAACGATCTCCCGGCGGTTCGCAACTGGCTGTCCTACGCCGATTCCACGCGGCGGATCATGCAGGAGAACTACGACCACCTTACGGCCGCGAGCGACCGACTGACGGCGACGGTCGAGGAAAACGTGCTGGTCCAATTGGAAAACCTTCGGACTCATCCAGTCGTGGCGGCGGCACTGGCGAGAAAGGAGATTAATCTTCACGGTTGGGTCTACAAGTTTGAGACCGGCCAGGTCTTTACCTATAGCGCCGACAGCGAGCAGTACGTCCCGCTCGAAGGCACGTTGGCTGTGCCAGCCGACAAGGAATTTCCCGCAATCTAACCTCATGGAACACGAGAGAACGATGGGTTTCAAAAACATTCTTAGCAAGGCTGCTTTCCGGCAGGACGCATTGGCGTCGGTCGTTGTGTTTCTGGTCGCTCTGCCGTTGTGCATGGGAATTGCCGTCGCTTCGGGAGTTCCCGTGGCGGCCGGCCTGATCACCGGCATCGTCGGCGGAGTCGTGGTCGGTTCGTTGGCCGGTTGTCCGTTGCAAGTGAGCGGGCCGGCGGCCGGCTTGACGGTCATCGTATACGAGATCGTGCAGCGCTTCGGCTTAGAAATGCTAGGCGTGGTCGTGCTAATCGCCGGAGCGATTCAGTTGGTCGCCGGAATCCTGAAGTTTGGCCAATGGTTTCGAGCCGTTTCGCCCGCGGTCATCAAAGGCATGCTCGCGGGGATCGGCGTGTTGATCTTCGCCAGTCAGTTCCACGTGATGGTGGACGACAAGCCGAAAGGCAGCGGTCTTGAGAATCTGTTGACGATTCCCGCGGCGATCGGAAAAGCCATGACGTGGCCCGACTACGGAACCACGGAAATGCGGCAGGCGCGCACCGCGGCGATGCGCCCGATTGGCGAGCTGCATCGGCGACAGGCGGCGGTCGCGGAGCGCGTCGCCGAGCGGCTGCCGAATCACACGTCGGTTGAAGCGTTGGGACGAGCGTCCACCGAGCAGGTCGCCGCCGAGGCCCCCGCGTTGCAAGCGTTGTTGCCGGAACAGCAAGCGTTGGCAGCGGACATTGAAAGAGTGGTCGTTGAGCTAAAAGACTTTGAGCGCCGCGTCGGGAGCGACAAGAGGTCGGAACGGATCGTGTCGGCCTGCACGCCCGCGATCGAAAATGCTCGCGTGGCCAGCCAGGCCTTGAGCGAGGGCAATGTGCATGCCGCGCTGAAATCGCAAGCCGCCGCAACTGCGGCGCTGAGTGACCTTTCGGACACTCTCAAGAACCATGCGTTTGCGGCACAGATCGGCATTCTGACCATCATCATCATCGTGTTGTGGCAGGCGTTCGCGCCCCGGAAAATCAAGTTCCTGCCGGCTCCGTTGGTGGCCATTGTGATTGCGACTGGTTTTACAACCGCCGTGAGCATACCGGTTTTGTACGTGGAATTACCCGACAACCTGTGGAGTGAAATTCATTTTCCGACCTGGGAGGTACTGAGCGGAGCGCCGTGGAGCGCGCTGCTTCAATCGGCGCTGGTGGTCGCCGTGGTGGCGAGCGCCGAAACGCTCTTGTGCGCGACGGCCGTTGACCAGATGCAATCGGGGCCGCGAACCCGATACGACAAGGAGCTCACCGCGCAAGGCATCGGTAACCTGGTATGCGGAGCTCTGGGCGCGCTCCCCATGACCGGCGTCATCGTCCGCTCGACCGCCAATATCCAGTCCGGGGGAAAGACACGGCTGTCGGCAATCCTGCACGGGGTGTGGCTGCTGGTGTTCGTTGCCTTTCTGGCCTATCTGCTGAGACTGATTCCAACCTCCGCACTGGCGGCGATTCTGGTTTTCACCGGCTATAAGTTGATGAATTTCAAGTCGATCAAAGATCTCTACGCGTTCGGGTGGGGCGAAGTTGCCATTTATATGGCGACCGTGGTGACGATCGTCGCCGCCGATTTGCTGACCGGCGTCATCGCCGGCGTCGCACTCGCAGCGGCCAAACTGCTCTATACGTTCTCGCACCTCGAGACACACTTCGACATCGACAAGAAGCATCGCAAGGCCCTGTTGAGGGTGGCGGGAGCCGCGACGTTCGTGCGTCTGCCAAAACTGGCCGCGGCGCTTGAAAACGTCCCACCCAGCTGCGAGTTGCACGTTGACTTCCAGCACCTCGACTACATCGACCATGCTTGTCTCGACCTGCTGGTGGACTGGGCGAAACAACACGAATCCACCGGTGGCCGCCTGGTGATCGACTGGGAATCGCTGCACGCGAGGTTCCGCTCGGGCAACGGCAACGGCCCCAAACGACGCCCGACGAGAAGTGAGCATCAGAAGGATAACAACGAGGCCGCGGCGTAAGCCAGAGCCACCGAATGGACGAATGGGCTCACCCAATGCGAAATGCTCTCGTCCCGGGGACCTGGATGAGCATTTTGACTCCTTCCAGCAGGACTACGACGAGCGTTACCAGGGGAAGTACGGCGGGGCACCCGCTTGTTTCACCAAGCTCGGTCGTTTAGGCTACGGTTCCGTCTGTACTCTCGAATCAGACTCCCGGTCTTCCTTCCCTATTCCCCGCCCCTCCCTTTGCTGCCATGAGATTGCCCGGCACGGGACAACGGACAAGTATCCCAAGGAGTGCCCTGATGAAAGTCAAGAACTCAACGATCACGCGACGGCGGTTTCTTGCGACAGCGGCCAAGGCCGGCTCGGTGCTCGCCGCTCCCATGTTTGTACCGGGGTCGGCACTGGGCAAGGATGGAGGCGTGGCCGCCGGCGAGCGGATCGCGGTGGGCGGCATCGGGATTAACAGCCGTGGCGTCGCTGTCCTGCAGTCCATGCTGGCGCAGCCGGATGTGCGGTTTGTCGCCGTCTGCGATATCCGCGCCGACCGGCGCCAGGCGGTCAAGGAGATCGCGGATGCCCATTACGGCAACAAGGATTGCGCCACGTATCGCGACCTCCGCGAACTGCTTGCGCGAACCGACATCGACGCCGTCCTGATTGCCACGGGCGACCGCTGGCACGCGCCGGCCTCCATCATGGCGGCCAGAGCGGGCAAGGATGTCTACTGCGAGAAGCCCTGCTCAATGACCATCGGTGAAAGCCAGGCACTCGCCGAGGTGATGCGGAGTTACGGACGCGTGTTCCAGGTCGGAACTCAGCGGCGGAACGTCGGCAATTTCCAGTTTGCCGTCGATCTGGCGCGGAGCGGGAAGCTGGGGCAGCTCCACACCCTTCACGCCTCCATCGCCTATTACAAGCCACAGATCGTCCACACGTGGCTTCCGGCCGAGCCCGAGCCGCCCAAGGAAACCGTGGACTGGGACCTGTGGCTGGGACCCGCTCCCTGGCGGCCGTACAATCAGGCGTACGTCGCCGGGATTATGGGATGGCTGTGCGATTTTGACTTCAATGCCGGCGGGGGATTCCTCAATTGGGCCAGCCACAGCGTCGATCTGTGCCAATGGGCCAATCAGGCGGACGGCACGGCGCCGGTGGAATATGAGCCGGTGGGCGCGGCCCGGGGCCAGGCGTCCAAACGAGTCGTGCAGGCCCGTTATGCCAACGGCGTGAAGCTGGTGATGCGCGATATCAATGAGCCCGAGGGCTGGCTCAGTCTCGGGCCGTGCCCGGTGCGGTTCGAGGGAGAAGAAGGCTGGGTCGAGACGGGCGATAGCGGCAAGATCGCCCTCTATCCGGAGACGTTGCGGACACAGCGAACGGTGTCCGTGGACGTGGAGGTCTCCGCCTTGTCGCACGTCCGTGACTTTTTCGACTGCGTCAAGTCCCGGGCTCAGCCGGCGTGCAACGCCGACATTGCCCGTTCCTCGCACGTCGCCTCTCACGCCGCGGCCATTGCCTGGATGCTGGACCGCAAGGTGGCGTTCGACCCTGTCCAAGAAGCGTTTATCGGCGACGACGAGGCCAATCGCATGCGGACCCGCGCCATGCGCGCGCCTTGGCACATGTAGTGCCTCGTTGGGATGGCTCTTCCAGAATCGGTCCAGACCCGGAAAGACATCGCGGTGTAACCATGACGACCACGTTCCAACATGTGTCCGTAATTCTTGCGGCCGCCCTCATGACGGCCGAAATGCCGGCGCACTTGCGAGCCCATCCCGGCCCGTCGCCCGCGCGGAATGCCGCAGAGGAGAATACGGAGGTCGCCGAACTGGTTGCGGTATTGCAGTCCGATGCCACACCGTTCGACAAGGCCCAGGCGTGCCAACGACTGGCGCTTGTCGGCACCCGGGAAGCGGTGCCGGCGTTGGCCGCGCTGTTGGCGGACGAAAGGCTCAGCAGCCACGCGCGGTTCGGCCTGGAGCCGATTCCGGACCCGAGCGTCGACGACGCCCTCCGCGACGCCCTGGGAAAGCTCGACGGGCGGCTGTTGGCCGGGGTGATCCAGTCGATTGGCGTTCGCCGCGACGTCAAGGCGGTGGGCGTCTTGGCCAGGCTGGCCAACGATCCCGCCTCGGAAATGGCTCCCGTCGCATTGATGGCGCTGGGACAGATTGGCACCGCCGAGGCGACCGAAGCGATCGAGCGCGCGCTGGCCAGCGGCTCGCCGGCGGCGCGTGAGGCCGCGGCCGACGCCTGCTTGGTTCGCGTCGACCGGCTCCTTGCGCAAGACGAGCGGCAGGAGGCGGCGCGGCTGGGCGACGCCGTTCGCCGCGCGGATGTGCCCCGGCGACTTCACGCCGCCGCCACCCGCGGAGTGATCCTCGCCCTTCAGTCGTCCGGCCTGCCATTGTTGCTGAAGCAACTGGAATCCGACGACAAGGACGTGTTCGACATTGGTTTGCGCACCAGCCGCGAGCTTCCCGGAGGCGACGTGACACTGTCACTGGTCGCGGCACTGGACGCGCTGCCGCCGCCGCGTCAGGCGCTGCTGATTCGTGCCATCGGAGACCGCCAGGATGCGGCGGCGCTGCCGGCGGCGCGGAAGTGGGCCGCCGGAGGTTCACGAGAGGTCCGCTTGGCCGCGATCGACGTGCTCGGGCAAATGTCGGATGCTTCCGCCGCGGCAATGCTCCTGGAGACGGTCGTCTCCGGCGAGCCCGCGCTCGCCCGGGCCGCGCAGACCAGTTTGGTGAACCTGCACGGCGGCGCGGTGGACGCGGCCATCGCGGCGAACCTGGATCGCGGCGACCCCCAAGCCCGCACACTCCTGCTCGACCTCGTCGCGCAACGCGCGATCGCATCCGCACTTCCCGCGGTTCTCAAGGCGGCGGACGACCCGGACGAGCAGGTCCGGCTTGCCGCGATCAAGACGCTCGGCCGGATCGTCGGCCTCCAGGAAATGCCGATGCTGACCAATCGCCTGCTCACGGCGACATCGCCTCAAGAGACCGCCGCGCTCCAAGAGGCTCTGAGGGTCGCCGGCCCGCGGATGCCGGATCGGGACGCGTGCGCGGGCGTGTTCCTGGACTCGATGCCCAAGGCTCCCATCGCTTCGAAACGGTTCTTGATCGAGCTGCTCGGTTCCGTGGGCGGGACTCGGGCGCTTGAAGGCGTCTCCGCCGCCGCCGAGGATGCCGACGAGGACCTCCAGGACGCGGCAACTCAGGTTCTGGGCGAGTGGATGAGCGCCGAGGCGGCGCCCGTGCTGCTCAACCTGGCCGAAACCCCGCGCAACGACAAGTTCAAGACACGAGCGTTGCGCGGCTACATCCGCATCCTGCGGCAAATGAATCTTCCCGTGGACGAGAAGCTGGCGATGTGCGAAGCCGCGTTTGGGGCGGCGCGACGAGACGAGGAGCGACAGCTCCTCTTGGCCGCGCTCGGCCGCATTCCCTCCGCCAAGGCGATCTCCATGGTCGTCCCGCATCTTGCCAATCCGGCCCTCGCCGAAGACGCGGCGGCAGCGGCGCTTGCGGTCGGTGAGACGATCGTCCAGAACGACCCGCGCGCGGTTGCCGATGCGATGCGGCAGGTGCTCAAGAGTGGTGTGAGCGACGCAAACACCACGCAGGCCAGGTTGATCCTGGAACGCGCCACCCGTCTTCTCCCAAAGTGACCGCGCCGATTTCGCCGAAGAATGAGCCGGTGAAAGTGCCCATCGATGACGTGGCCGCGATCGACATCGAGGCCCCGGTCCTCCCGGCCTACGAAACGAAGCACAGAGGCGTGGCCCGATGGTTCGTCTGGTGCCAGCACTGCCGAAGATGGCACGACCAGGGTCCAGCGGAGGGCCACCGAACTGCGCACTGCATGGTGGCGATTTGCGTCTGGACGCGACGATGGCCTGGAGCACTCTAACCCAACTTCCCCGACCTTTGACGTAGGTTGTTGTGCCGCAAGGGTTGGTTCTGAAAAGTCTTCACTCAGTAGTTTCCAGTTCGGATTACTCATCTAATTCGACGCAAGGTGTTGAACCGTCGTGAAGTAGGGCGACGACCTTATGGGCAATCCACTCCAACATCCGCTTGAATCGCAGCAGCGGGAGACGCAACGTGAGTCGTTCGCCGCGCCCCTCCGCCAGCATCG
>SXHT01000309.1 GCA_005773095.1 Planctomycetaceae bacterium | reverse complement strand
TTTTTGGCTATGACCGTGACCGAAGCCAGGATTGAGCCGCAACGTGATGTGCCTGCCCGGGGCGCGCTCGCCAAGCTGGTCGATCATGTCCGACGAGCCGCAGTTGACGTGAATGTCTTTCGCGATCACCAGTTCCAATGCTTCACGATCGAAGATGTCCGCCGTGTAGACGATGGGGGGCGGATCGCCCGTGGTGGAGTAG
The DNA here is from genome assembly GCA_005773095.1 of Planctomycetaceae bacterium. Lineage (GTDB taxonomy): Bacteria > Planctomycetota > Planctomycetia > Pirellulales > PALSA-1355 > SXHT01. The sequence goes on along the minus strand of SXHT01000309.1, from coordinate 24,242 downwards.
CCGGCGGCAAGTGCTCGCCCAATCTCCCCCGCGCTCACGGCATCGACCAGCACGCCATTCCGCCGGCAAAGGTCGAGAATCGCGATGTTGGAGCAGGCCTTCTGCGCGTAGCGAATCACATCAAACGCCCGCAGGTCGTTGATGCGCTCGAGGATCTTCGCCGCGTCGTAAACATAGGTGGGCGTGCCAAACTGGCGGGCCAACTCAACAATCGGCACTCCGGCGATGGCGCTTCGCAGGGGGGGAAAAGCGGGAGGCGACGGCATTCAACACTCCAAAATGCTTGCCATGCAATCGATTACGATCTTGAGATACCCAATGGGCGCCTCAAGTTGCGTCCTTTTGCCGGCCACCTATTGTGATATCAAAGCGATAACCATACTCTCGCCAACGACTTGCGGCAAGTCACTCGTCGCTGGGCAAGGAGGCAGTGCACAGATGCCGTCGCTAGAATCGCCGCCGCCTGGCGAGCAATGGGCCGCTGCCGGTTTCTTCCATGATGCTGTCGACTGCGAGCGCGAAGGCGATGGCGGAGGAGGTCGATTCTGCCGGGCTCGCTGCACCGACGGAAGCGGTCGAGTCGGTCGCGCTCGTTCCAACGGACGGCGCCAGCATGGCGCTTGACGTGAAAGATGGAGTACCCGTCTGCAACCGGCGGTTCACGCGGTCGATCACCAGCAGGATGTCGGCGGGCGATAAGAACCCGTCGCCATTGACGTCCAGGAAGGCCTCGCTGGGCACGCTGCGTGTCGTCAGCGAGCCGATGCCGAAGCGGTTTATGGCATCGACGGCGATCAAGATGTCTTGCAGCTCGATCAGGCCGTCGCCGTCAACGTCGGTCGCCTCACGTGAATTGTGCCAGATTTGCGCCGGCGCCGGCGTTGAAGGCGGAATCACGAACGTCGACAATTGCACGTTGCGGCTGGTTCCCGAGACCTGGATGAAGAACGTTTCGGTGCTTGCGGCTTCGTACTCGAGCGATCCGCCCGTGGACCTGGCGAGTTGCTTGAGGTTCTTGTCGTGCAGGGTCAGGCTGACGCTGCCCGTCGACGACGCGAAGGCCGAGGCCTGCAATTGGCCGTTGATGCCGGCGTCGAGCGCTATCCAGGCGTCGCTCGCGCCGAGATTGATGCCCTCGAGCGAGACGCTATTGCTGATGTTGAAATATGCCTGCCGGCTGACGAACGCTGCAATGAACTGCGGGGTCACCCGAGTTTCGGTGAAGTTGAAGTTCGCCCCCGGCACTCCCCCCGCCAGAGGGATGCCCACGAAACGGTCGTTGGGCACGCTGGCTGGCGCGGGCGTGCCCGGTATCTCGGCGCCGTCGTCGAAGAAGCCAGGATGCTGCTCGCGCAGCGTGTACGTGCCTTTCACCAGCTCGGTGAACTGGTAGCTGCCGTCGGGATTGGTGACGAACAGATCGGTGTACGTGTGCTGTCCGTCGGTCTTGTCGAGATAGATGGTGACGCCTTCGATGGGCCAATCGTTGCCATCCATCACGCCGTTGGTGTTCAGATCGACAAACACCTTCCCGCCGAGCGTCTGCAAGGCCCCCACGCGGAAGACCACCGTGGCCACGTTCGTTAGCAGGCCCTGGTTGTCCCGAACGCGGTATTGAATCGTGTCGCCCCCTTCAAAGCCGGTGTTCGGTGTGTAGGTGACAACACCCGTCGTCGGGTTCAGCGCGATCGTGCCGTTATCGGGCTGTTTCAGGATCTGCACCGTGGTGGGATTGATCGTTCCATCCACATCGATATCGTTCGCCAGAATGTTACCGACGATCAGCGTGTTCACCGTCGTATTGAAAAAGTCGTCGACGGCGATTGGCGACGCGTCGACGATCACCGTCACGGTAGCCACATTCGAGACCGCTCCCAAGTTGTCGTTCACCGTGTACTGGAAGGTATCCGTGCCGAAGAAGTTCAGATTGGGCGAATAGGTGACGGTGCCCGTCACGGAATCAACGACCGTCGTGCCGTTGATGGCCGCCGACACAATCGTGACCGAGGAAGGCGCTAGAAAGCCATCCCGGTCGAAATCGTTGGCCAGCACGTCAATCGTGATCGGAGTCGAAGCCCCCGTTGTGATGGGGCCGTCGTTCGCCGCCAGCGGCTGGGTGTTTGCGAAAATTTGCGTAATCCGCGTTGACCAGACGTCGGGTGCGGAAACAAACTCTTGAATCGTCCAAAAAACTCGCGGGTCCGTAGGATCGAGGGATGTCGAACTGTAATCGCCCCAGCGATTTCTGTTATTTCGATCGAGACGTTCGTAATCACTTGTCCCCATAGCAGTAAGGAAGGGTGCGCCAAACGTCGTAGTGCCTCCGGTAGTCTGCCCAGCAACCGCATAGGCACTCACGAATTGAGTCGCGCTACTGCCACTAAAACCAATCACAACATCGCCGAGCTGATTCGCGGCAATCGAAGGATAATAGAATGACAGATTGGGATCAGAGATTGTCCCCGATTGCAACACGGCATTAGTTGTCTCATCGATCTCGTGCCAGCGGATTGCGGAGCGCCCGCTCAGGTCAACCGTGTAGACGCACCAAAGGCTATCGCCGACTTCGAAGATCGCCGAACTCAGCCGACTATCGCCAGCATCAAGATTCGATTTGGTCCCCGGCTGATCCGCGTCCAACGGGATATTGAATGCCGGAACGGCAATCGAGGTCGTGGCGCCGAAGGTGGCGCCTGCCGCGCCTGCGCCGGTCACATTCGTCCGCAATAATCGACTTGCCCCAGCATCGGTGGCAATATACGGCGCGCGCGTATCGTCTGAACCATAATCGATAGCCACGTGCGCGGTGAAACCAACGGTGCCGATGGCAAGATCTCTGGACACCGTCGCATTTGCCACGCTTGGCACGGCGCCAAGCAGATCGACCTTGGGCACGGAAAGCAGAGTCGTCGTTGTTACGTTTTCGGCGTCGGCCCCTGCAATGTCAAACATACTGGCGCCGAAATATACGCCCACGGCGTCGACACCAAGAGTCGGGAAATCCGCCCATCTTTGATCGGTTGGGTCGCTATCGATGGCGAATCCGGTCCAACCCAAGGTGGGGTTCGCTGACTTCGAAACCGCAAGAAGAAAGCTGTTTGCCTGACCTGCATTGTCTACCGCAACTGCAAACCAGCGACTGCTTGCATGATCGAAGATCACTCGAGGATCAAATGTGAAGCGGGTGAACCCCGCTCCCGCATTGGTCCAGAATTGATCTAGCGTGGAGTTCTGAACTTTCGTCCCATTTGACTTGTCGTATACGGCGTAGGCACCATTTATCAATTCGACGAAATGATTGATTCCTACTGCACCATCGGTGTCCGGAGGTACAAAGCCTGAATCTAAAAAGGAGCTGCCGGTGAAATTCAGGCCTATCGTTGCCGCAAGCAAGTGACGTTCCTCCAGCGGCTCAACTCGCAGTTGCATGTGACGGCGCTGGAGTCGTTGCGACGATTTGATAATGCTGGGCGAGAAATCGCTCGCGGCGCGCATGAAATAGCGATCGAACATCGATAGTGGTCTCCTCAAACAATGGCATCTTTTTCAAGGCACAGCTTGAGATGCGACGATCGCTTGCGGCAGCCTGAAAGGCGATGGTACATATTCAAGTGGATTGGCTGGAGAGATAAAGACTGCCCTGCTATGCTAATTGCAGGCGGTTCCCACTGCAAATGATTCCTCGGAAGGGTCACGGCCGGGCGGGCGTCACGATGGCAGGTGGAAAATACTGTGTGAATTTTGGCCGCTTATGACCCGTCGCTTCGCCCTGGAAGGGCGCAAAGTCCATCGCCAGGGGGTGCAACCCCTGGGCCAATCAGTGTTTTACATTCGGCAACCTGGCAGGGCCGGCTCTGCCGGCCGTGGATGGGAAAGTCGCGCGAATCTGGCCGGCACAGCCGGCCCTACAGCCTTTCCAGGGGTTTCGCCCCTGGCTATTGACGGATGGCCCTATCCAGGGCCTGGGAGAAGAACGGGGGGCAGCCGTGCAGGCGAATCGCAAGCCGTAGCAGCAAGAATGGCCGGACGTCATCTCGATCGGCCTGTGTCACCGGCAATGAATTTTTTCACCAGCCGAGAGGCGGCTCGATTGCCATGCGGCGCGGGCACGTTGGTGACGGCGCCGGTTGAGAGAACGTCTTCGAGCGGATCGATGGTCAGGTCACTTTTCTCGACGACCGTTCCGCTTGCGTCCCAGCAAATCCGATCGCCGGAAGGACGCCCTTCTACGTAGGTGACTTTGCGCTGCTTCTGGCCGTTGGCATGCCACCAGATGAATTCACCGCTGGGCTCGCCTTCGAGATACTCCCCGGCGAGCTGGCGCTGCCCGTTTTCGTGCCACCAGATGAATGTGCCCTTGGCGCGCCCTTCGTCATAGGTGCCTTGGAGCTGCTCTTGCCCGCTCTCATACCGCCAGGTCCACTGGCCATGTTTGACCTGGCCCGGTGCGCCTTCGAAAGCAACGATATCGGCGATGCCTTGCCACCAATTGAAATCGGCGGCGAACCGTTTGCTGGTATCAACATGCCAACCGGTGCAGCGAATCACGTTCGCTCGATAGGTTTCCTGGTACGGCGTGAGCTGCAGACCGTTTGCTTGCTGCGATCTGTCGATGACCTCACCTCGCGCATTCCATCGCATCTGTTCGCCGTCGAGGAATCCCTGGCGAAAGGTCGATTGTTGCCGCATGACGCCGCTGGCAAAGTACCAGACCACCTCACCATCCACGACATCGTTGCAAAGCTGCCATTCCGCCGCGACACGGCGTTGGGCGTCATAAATCTGGCACTTTCCACAAAGCTTTCCCTGCTTGAATTCGGCTTCCGATGTGAAGGGGGGCTCAAAATCGAGAAATGATTCCGCTAGGAACATCGCACCTTCCCCGGGCATGAAATGGCGGACCCAGAGGCCCTGCCGCTGCCCGCCCTGGTAGCTGCCGCTGGCCAATGCTCGACCACTCGAGTCGCGATGCACCCAAACGCCGTCGGAAAGCTGCTGCCCGTTGGGTTCCTCGGTGTCACGGAACGCGGAGCGGGTAGGCCGTGCTGCCAATTTCAAGCCGCCCAGGGGAAAGGGATTGGCGACGGCACTTTCGGCGGCGGTTTCGACAAGTGTCGGGAGCGGAGGAGCAGCGATCAAAGTGCCGGCCGCGGCTGCCCCAAACAGGGTCGCCACGGCAATGTTTGCCCGCGTTGTCAGAAATCGAAGAGTCACCATGAACTGCTCCGCCAGGCTGACCTTGCCGAATCTCTCTCCGCCAGTGCGAAAAGGATCGGCAAGGCGACGATGGCGCCCCGCAAGACTACCGCTTGACACGCCCCTTCGCCGACTTCGCCCCTGTCTGCACCGATGGCTTCGCCTGGGAGACCACGGGTTGCGGCGCGGCTTCTTGGGACGGCGCGGGCCGATCGACAACCTTGGCTTGATATTCCTCGGTTTGCACGATGCGGCCTTCGGCCGTCCATTGCATCCAATTGCCGGTGGGCACGCCGACGCAGTATTCTCCTTCACGCTGCTTCTGCCCCGTCTCATACCACCACACATATTTGCCATGCTGCTGGCCGCCGACGTACTCGCCTTCGAGCTGTCGTTGGCCGTTGGCGTACCACCAGGCGAACTTGCCGATCGGCTGATCGTACTCGTATCGACCCTGAAGTTGAATTTGGCCGTTCGGGTACCACCAGGTCCACTGCCCATGCCGCTGGTTGACTTCACCTTTGGGCGGAGGAATCACCTCGCCGTTTCCGGTCCACCAGTCGTACTTGACTTCACTATAGGTGGCGGCGAAAAGCATTTCGCCTTCGGATTTCTTTTTGTTCGCCGCATGATACTTCACCTCCATCGCCAGGCGATGGCCGTCGATGTACCTTTCGCGGACCACCAGATTGCCTTCGGAATCGGTCTGCCGCAGGTCGCCGTGCATCTGTCCATGCTTGAATTCCACCTCTTGCCGCAGCTGGCCGCTCGGCAGGTACCACAGGGAGCGGCCCTGGCGCTCGCCATTTTCGAACTGCCAACTGCAAATCGGGCGTCGCTTGGCATCGAACACTTTCCAATCGCCGTGCAATTCACCGGCCACAAACTCCGCTTCCGTGCCAAACGGTCGCTCGAAGCCTTTCAAAGCGGGTTCTGAGAACAACGCGGCCTGTCCGGCCAGATACCAGCGAAACCATTTTCCCTGGCGCTTCCCGTCCTGGTACTCGCCGCGAGCGATCAGCCTGCCCTGCTCATCCCATTGCGTCCAGGTCCCGTGATTACAGTAGTTCCCATCGGCGTCCTGGACAACATGCCGCTCAATGTTCACCATCCGATTGGGATATCTTTCGCGAATCGCTTCGGTCGCGCTCGACGGCTGGGTTGCTTCCTCGGTTTCGGAAATCTGCGCGGCGGGTGCCGCGGCTTCCTCCGGTTCGACGAGCGATGCATGGACGTCGCGAGGCGCCGCTGGTTCGATGAGCGTGCCGTTTTCGACGTTGGCTGCTTCGCCCTCGTCCGCCGCCGAGATCAGCGGAGCGATCGCGATCAGCGTCAGGCTAAGTCCCATCAGCGAACGGAGACGCCGCCGCCCAAGGTGCAACAGTGGTGACATGTTCGGGCTCCTGACGGTGGGGATGACTTTGCGGTTATCCGGGGTGCTATCACCGCGAGCGCACCTGCTGGATGTTCAGTTGGGATCGCTTGTGGCGGTCATCCGCCATGCGCCGCTTGTCATGGCTGTCATCGCCACGCAGACGGCGGGTTCCACGATGAAATTTGGCGCAGCGCAATAATGCGCATTCTCGGCACAATCGGACCCCAAACAGCGGGGCCCTTCTCGCCAGATAAGTCCCCTGCGAACCCGGGCGCCGCGAATCGGACGGCGCTGCGCGGCCATCCGCCGGCCCCGCGGGAAAATCACCATCTCACCCGGGAATCGACCCGCGGGAAATTCGCGGCCGATTATCGCTTCCAGAATTTCCACCACGGCGCCTTAATCCGGGGACGTGGCCCGGTGATGGCAAACGGTCGGCCACGAACGTCAAGGGCGCCCTGCAGGTTGGCGCCGACGAGCACCGCCCCCGCCAAGGAAGCCCCGGTCAAATTGGCCGACTGCAAGTTGGCACCAATCAGCACGGCGCCGGTTAAGTTGGCGCCGCGGAGATCGGCGCCCGTCAGATTGGCCCCCTTCAAGTTGGCCCGCAGATCGGCCAGGCTTAAATCCGCGCCACTGAGATCGGCTTGTTCCAGGGAGGCGCCGGCCAACTGGGTGTAGCGTAGAGACGCGTTTGACAAGCAAGCGTGCGTGAGATCGCTATTGGCCAAACGTGCCTCTCCCAGGTCCGCGCCGGAAAGATTCGCGTCGCGCAGATCAGAATGCGTCAGAATCACTCCGTGCAGGTTGGCGCCCGACAGATCCGTGCCTGACAGATCCGTGCCGTGCAGATCGCTGTACATGAAGTTGACCTGGCCAAGATCGAGGCCGTGCATATCCGCTTCCGCGAGCGAACGGCTGACGAGCTCAATTCCGTGCAGCGACACGGCGTCGAGGTGCAGCAACAATCTGCCAGTCGTCTTGTGTCGAATGTCGCTCATGGCCATCCCTCGGCGAGGAATGTATCATACCCCAGACCGTTGACTTAACGAACCACCACCAGGGAAATAACAGGGCCAATCAGTTAGCCGCTGTAGGGCCGGCTGTGCCGGCCGGATTCGCATGACTTTCCCATCCACGGCCCGCAAAGCCGCCCCTACCAGGATGCCGAAGGTAAAACACTGGGCCAGGCCTGTGGTACACGCACATATTCCCGGAAACCATGTTGGGCAGCAACCCCTCAGGACGATGCACCTCTTGCGAAATCGCCCCAGATCAGTTCTCGATCTTTTGCGGAGGCTCGATATTGCCGTCCCCCTTCGCGCCGGTCAACTGGCTGGCCCGGCCGATGAGCTTGAGCACACCCTCTTCAGCCGTCAATCGGTAACTCACGGCGCTGTCCGTGGAAGTCGGCGGACGCACAGCAATGATGATGTGATCCTTGCCTTCGCTTTCGGAAAGTTCGTCGGCTAGCAGGCCGGCCATGGGACTCGGTGAAACCGAGGCGGCAAATTTCATGATTTGCGCCATCGAGAGCGTCAATCGGGCCGGCGGATACTTCTTTCCCAGTCCGGAAACCGATTTGTCGATCCCGGCCTTAACCTTCTCGATGTTGTCGGTGCCCATCGCCAGATAGACATGCTTGGCGCCAAAGCCAATGGCCACGTCCAGCTTTTCGCCCAACACCTTGGCGACGTCTTCATTCGGCGGAATGGGAACGGTCATCGTGTGGAAGCGGATGCCCTTATGCTTGACCGCGTCGAGCTTCACGTCTGGGAAGCTGGGGTCCTTCTTGGCGATCTCGAGCAGCTTCTTGACCGAACCCTCGACCTTCTTGGGATCGGCCACAAACACACCGGCCACCAGCGACATCTCCTTCTCGCCGAGCATCGCGCTCATGCCGCCGTCCATCTTGCCGGCCTTCATCGTCGTAATCAACGAATCAAACAAATCAGTAATGATCGACTTGAGGGCCTTCTTCGTCTCGTCATCGTCGATCTTCTCGTCATTATCGACCTGTTTAAGCACGGTCATCTTCACGCTTTCAAACTGCGAAAGCGCCTGCTCGACATCCTGGCTGGGCACCTTGCTGACAAAATTGAACGAGGCCGCCGCATCGCTGTCGATGAAGCCCGAGAAGTCGGAAGGCATGTCCTGCAAGTTGGCAATCTGGGTCGCCAATTTGCCCCCCGGAACGGCCGTCAATCGCAGGTCGACAAACGTCATCTTTTGCTCGCGATCAATCTTCCAACCCAGCGTCACTTCCTTGGTCTCGTTGATCGAGGTAACCATCTGATCAACCTGAACTTCCATCACCTTCTTGCGGGCCGAGTACGTCTCGTCATCCTCGTCAGGCTGTTGAGCCATTCCCTGCTCGACGCCAGCCCGCACCTGGTCGATCGCCATCGAGCGATACATCTCGGGCACGTTCTGCACATTCAGCCGAAGGGCGATGTCATAGTTCGCGCTCAGCGACGCCAGGATCTTCGCCGGATCTTTGGGCAGCGTGGCGAGCGACTCGGGCGTTTGGCCGATGAACGCCCAGCCAGTTTGCTCCTTGGCAAAGACTTTCTGAGGACCGGCCTGAATAGCCATAATGCCCTTGCCCTGATCTTCGGGCTCACCGACGAGCTGGCCGAGGGAGCCAAGCAGTTCCTTGAGGCTCTTAACGGGCAGAAACACCAGCGGCTGGAACTGCACGTCATCGGTTTGCACCGTAACACCCCAGGGGCGCGTGGTATCAAGACCCTTGAGCCCCTGACCTTGCGTGAACATTTTCAGGCCAGCGTCGAGCTGCTGATCGAGGCCGGGTGTACCCGAGATCTCGCCGAGGAACGCCAGGTCCTTCATCAACTCGTCGTAGCTGGCGATCGACAGCACGGCGACGCTTTTCATGCCAACCGCCGCTTCGGGCGTAGCCGGCTTATCTTTGGCAAAGGCCCGAATCGCCAGCGGAGCGACGAACAAGCCAAGCAAGAACAAGGGGAGTGCAAGTTTTTTCACGGTGGGTCTCCGATAAAAAGAGGGACATCATCCAAGCGATCCACACCCACTGTACTCGCCGAAACGAGGCAAGGTTTCATGGGCAGGCCGCTCTCCCAATCTAAGACATTACGCCTCAAGCGCCTATGATCGCCGCTGGGCCGTCCGCGACTTTCTGGTCAAATCGCAGGCGATCCATGTTTTTCCGGAAAAGTAACCGTTCATGGGCCAAGAGAGGGGGACAGGCACATTTTTCCGGGAAACACGTTCGACGACCACCCAACAGAACGACCCACCTCTGGCGAATTCGCCGGGAAAATGAGCCGGTCCCCGGCCCGTGAAAGGTTACCGGCGCGGAACCGAATTCACGGTCGTGAACGCACCCGCTGCGCGTCGCCGGCGACCCCCCTGAATGTGCTGAGTTCGTTCACTCGCGAGCCAGCATGCTGCGAACCGCTACCGCTCGCGGAACGTGATCCGCCCCTTGGTGAGATCGTAGGGCGAGAGTTCGACGCGCACCCGATCGCCCGGCACAATGCGAATAAAATGCTTCCGCATTTTTCCGGCCACGTGCGCAATCACCAGGTGGCCGCCGTCCAATTGCACGCGGAATCGCGTGTTGGCAAGTGCCTGAGTCACAACACCTTCGACTTCTAACGCCGCTTCTTTTTCTTTTTCCGCCATAGGCAAGTACATCGTTTAAGAGCATGTCCACACGCGCCAGCATGACGCATCGTTCGGTTATCATAACCTCTTCTTCTGCAAAATGAAACCGGAGCGCCCCCAGGGCCAATCCGTCATCCGCGGTAGGGCCGGCTGTGCCGGCCGGATTCGCGTGACTTTCCCATCCACGGCCGGCAAAGCCGCCCCTACCAGGTTGCCAAATGTAAAACACTGATCGGCCGTGGGAGCGCCCCCAAGGGGCAGGACGATTGCGTCGTCGGCAAGTAGGACGGATTTTCAATCCGTCCGCCCCCCCCTGCAGCCGACTTCCTCACACGGTTCCGATTGAAAATCCGTCCTACGAGGACTTTGCAATCAACCTGCAGCAAAGGGGGCAGGCGTCGCTGGCGCGCAGGATCTCCACCTTCAAGCGGGACAGGCAGAACGCCTCAAGGCCTGAACTGCCACAATCGCCGTCGCAGATCCCTGCATAAACGGCTATTTTTGTCGCATGACCCGCATCCCACCACCGCCGGAACCTCAAGCTCAGCATCTGCCGCGGGTACTTGGCCTGTTCTCGGCCATGACCATCGTCGTGGGCGAAGTCGTCGGCTCCGGCATTTTCTTTAAGCCCGAGGAGGTTTCCCGAGCAATCGGCGGCTACCCGGCACTGATCCTTGCGCTTTGGGTGGCGTGTGGCGTGGTGAACCTGTTTGGGGCCTTGGCGCTGGCGGAGCTGTCGGCCATGTTTCCGCACGAGGGGGGCACCTATGTGTTCCTCCGCGAAACCTACGGCCGGATGTGGGCCTTTCTCTGGTGCTGGTCGGAGTTCTGGGTGATTCGCACCGGGGCCATTGCCGCACTTGCCGTGTACACCACGATGTCGTGGCAGGACCTGATGCAGGCAGCGGGCATTCAAATCACGAGCGGTAGTTGGAAATGGTTCCGCATGGCCGCCGCCGTCAGCATCATCTTCGCACTGGGCGCAATTAATTTCGCCGGCGCGCTGTGGGGTGGCCGCGTGCAGAACGTCATGACCTCGATCAAAGTCGCGTTTGTTGCGCTGCTCGCGCTGCTGCCATTCCTGGCGATCCGCGGACCAGGCGCCGCGCGCGAGGCGTTTTGGCCCGCCCAGGTCGATGGGACGCTGCTTACCAGCATCGGCGTTGCATTGGCCGCGATCATGTGGGCTTACGATGGCTGGGGCAACGTCACGGTCGTCGCCGAAGAAGTCCGCGACCCGGAGCGCAACGTGCCGCGCGCCCTGGTCGCCGGCATGCTGCTGATCATGGTGCTCTACTTTGGCGCTAATCTTGCATATTACCTGACGCTGCCTTCTGCGCAAATCGCCGCCACGTTCAATCCAGCCCGGGCGGTCTGCGAAAAATTACTTCCGGGCTTTGGCGGCAACCTGCTGTTGGCGATGCTGATGGTTTCGCTCATCGGCACGCTCAACGGCAACATTCTGGTTGGCCCGCGCGTGCTGTATGCCGCGGCCCGCGACTTCCACTTTCTCTCCCCGTTCCGCCAGTTACATCCGCGGACTCGCACTCCCGCGCTGGCGATCGGCTTGGTCTCCGGCTGGTCGATGCTGCTGGTAATCCTGGCCGATTGGAGCCCCGGCGATACGCCGCTCTACCAGTGGCTGACAAACTACTGCATCTTCGGCGGGTCGATCTTTTATCTGTCGGCCGTGCTCGCGGTATTCATGCTCCGCATTCGGCAGCCCAGCGCAAGCCGCCCGTATCGCGCTTGGGGCTATCCGCTCACACCAGCCATCTTCGCGGTGTTTTACCTGTTCTTACTGGCCAGCATGCTCTGGTCCCGTCCGCAAGAATGTTTCACCGGCCTGGCGCTGATTGCGGCGGGACTGGTGGTATACTTGCTACTATCGCATCGCAGCAAAGGGAGCTAAGTCCCAAACCGCTCGTCGAGCACGGCTTGATAGTGATGGATCAGCGCCGCAACCATGCTTGCATCGACTCGATCGGACAAGAGCACGGCACGATGCGCAACGCCTTCAAAGCAGTCGAGCAGCTCGCGGCGGACATGCTCGTCGGGAACAAAGATGCGGCCCGCGTTTTCGGCCGCCTGATCGGCCAAGGGCCGATAACGATCGTCCCGTGCGCGACTGACAAACTCGGGGCCCCAGGCGTTTAAAACATAAGGCACACCGGTCTCAAGCGTTAGCTGGCCCCACATCCAAACATACTGGGCGTGAATGATTTGCGGATCGAACGAATCGACTTCGACATCCAACTCGTGACGCAAAACGTCTCGATAGGCGTTGAACTCGTCGGCCGATAACCGCTCGAACGTGACGTCCCCCTCCGGTTCGATGCCAAACCAGGGCACGTCAAACGGCAACGCACACCCAGAGCCAGGGCGTGAACATCCGATTACCCGCAGCGCCACCCCATGACGCTGCGGCTCCCCTCCAACGGCGATCACGTGGACGTCGTGCTTGAGGGCCTGGAGGGCCTGGGCAAGATCGGTAACGTACTTTCCGACTTTGCCCTGCTCGATCGGAAAATGGTGCGTCAGAAGAATCCGCATGGTTTATGGGATGAAAGATGCGAGATCAGGGATGCGGGATGAAAGATTGGGTCCCACTTTCCTTCATCCCTCATCGGTCGTCCTTCGTCGCGCCCCTGATTGACCGGTCGCCATCCTAGCGACCACGGCCGACGGCGTAAACACTTGCGTTGGCCAGATTTAGCTGCTTAATTGAAGGATTGCGACCGGGGCCGGCACGCCAGCGGCAAGGAACCGCCGGGAGCTGAATTTGCGGGGATGTCAGACAACTCGAACTCGGGCGAGTCGTGCGACAAAGGACGTTTTCGCCCCATGGGGCGTGCCCGGGCTGGCCGAAGAATAGCAAAGGGGCTTTGCGAGTTTTCCGGTTGCGCTGTTCGTGTGGCTGCGTTTGGCAGGCCAGCGAGCTAGATTTACCCGTTGAGGGATGAAAGATGGTCGACACCGTTTGAACAATGCGTGATGAAGGAATGTGCCGCATTTTCCTTCCTCTTTGATCCTTCATTCTTGATCGCCTGCCACATGAGCACCGCCGAAAACGTTGATCCGGAACTTGTCGAACAGACGAAACAACAGATTCGCAATCTGGTGCGTGAGATTGCGCAACTGTCCAAGAGCGATCTGTCGCCCGTCGAGTTCTACGATCAGCTTCTCAACCGCATTGTCTCGGCGCTTGCGGCCGCGGGGGGCGCGGTGTGGGTCGTCGGCGAGCAGGGCAGTCTTGAGGTGCAGTACCAAATCAATCTGCGCGACACGCGCCTGGCCGATAGTCAGGACGATCAGCTGCGCCACGGCCGACTGCTGCGCCGCGTGCTCACAAGCGGCGAAGGCATGCTGGCCCAGCCACACTCGGGCACGCTCGACGGCGACGAAGCCGAGGGCAATCCGACGGACTTCCTGATGGTGCTTGGTCCCCTGAAGACGGACACCGAGACCCGCGGCGTCGTCGAGGTTTTCCAGCGGCCCGGCGGCAGTCCCACGGTGCAACGCGGTTATCTGCGATTTCTGCTGCAGATGTGCGAGTTCGCCGGCGACTTCCTGAAGACGCGGCAACTTCGCAGCTACACCAGCCGGCAGACGCTGTGGTCACAGCTCGATCAGTTCACGCGCGTGGCTCACCGCAGCCTCGATCCGCGCGAGACGGCGTACGTCATCGCCAACGAAGGTCGCCGGCTGCTGGAATGCGATCGCGTCAGCGTGGCGATCAAGAAAGGCCGCCGCTGTTACATCGAAGCCGTCAGTGGACAAGACACGTTCGACAAACGCAGCACCACCGTGCAGTTGCTCGGCGAAGTGGCCACCGCGGTGGCTGCCGCGGGGGAGCCCGTCTGGTACACGGGCGACACCAGCGATCTTCCGCCGCAGGTGGAAGACTCGATGCAGGCCTACGTGGACGAGGCGCACTCAAAAACCGTCGCGGTCGTGCCGCTTTTCAGGACGCAGCCCGAGCCCAAGGCAGGAGACACCGCACCCCCCGCGCCGCCGGTCGTGATTGGCTGCCTGATCGTGGAGCAAATTGAAGACAGCCGCCCGCGCGAAGGGCTGCTGGCCCGCACCGACGTGGTCAGCGAGCACAGCTCGACGGCGCTGGCCAACGCGCTGGAATATCATGGGCTGTTCCTGCTCCCCTTGTGGAAACAACTGGGAAAAGCCAGGTGGGTGCTGCAGGCGCGGACGCTCCCCAAGACGATTGCCGTGGCGATCGCCGCGGTGGCCCTGCTGTTGTGGCTCGGGTTGTATCCGGCCGAGTTCTGGCTGACCGGCAAAGGCACATTGCAACCAGCCATCAAGCGCGAGGTTTTCGCCGGCATCGACGGCGTGGTCATGGACGTCAAACCCAAGCACGGCGAGATGGTCGATCAACACGCCCTGTTGGCGGAAATGCGCAACACCGATCTGGAAGTGCAGATTACCGACATCACGGGCCAGCGCACGACCACGCAAGCACAGATCCTGGCGACCCAGCGGGCATTGCTCGACGAAAAGCGGATCGAGGTCGCGGAACGCCACCGATTGAGCGGTCAGCTGCTGCAATACAAAAAAACTTTCGACAGCCTGGGCGAGCAATTGAAGCTGCTCTATCAGAAGAAGGAAGAGCTTAAGGTCAAGAGTCCAATCAAAGGTCAGGTGGTGACCTGGCAGGTCCGCGAGAATTTGATTCATCGTCCCGTGCAACGCGGCCAGATCTTGATGACCATCGCCGACCCGGCGGGGGATTGGGAGCTGGAAATCAACATGCCCGAGAATCGCATGGGCTATATCGCGATCGAGGTGGAACAGCGAGAGCGGCTAATTAAGGAGGGGAAACTTTCCAAGGAAGAAGCAGTTCTTCCGGTGGAGTACATACTGGCCACCAAGCCGGGCTCGAGCTACGAAGGGGGCGTGAAGGAGATCGAGGTGGGGGCCGCCGTCAAGGGGGAAGAAGGCAACACGGTGCTGGTGCGCGTGGCCATCGACAAACAAAAGCTGCTCGAGGATGGCCACGACCTGCGTCCCGGCGCCACGGTGACCACGAAAATCTATTGCGGCCGGGCCTCGATCGGCTACGTCTGGCTGCACGACCTGATCGCGTTTGTGCAAACCAAGATCCTGTTTCCGCTGTGAGCCCACTCGGTCGGATCCAACCACGGGTTGGCACCCCTGGCTACTATCAACTCCCCCTCCGGGGCAGGAAGAAACACATGAAGCCTTTCGCCTTGACCCTGCTATTGTCCGCCGTGCTGCCGGCACAGAGGACTGCCGGCGCCGATCCGATCAGCCAGCCGGTTCTGGCGAATTGCCGGGTCTCGTTGATCGAAGAAGCCGAGGTGCCCGGCCGCGAGGCGGGCGTGCTGGTGCAGATGGACGTGCGCGAGGGTCAACAAGTCAAAGTCGGAGAAGCGTTGGGCCGGATCGATGACATTAAGACGGCTGCGCTCAAGAAGGTGAAAGCCAAGGAACTTGAAGCCGCCGTCGAGCAAGCCCGCAACGATGTCAACGTGCGTTTTGCCGTTAAGGCACGGGATGTCGCGGTCAAGGAATGGCAAAAAGCGGTGCAGGCCAATAAGACCCAGCCGGGCGCTATCGCGGCGATTGAGGTCGACAAGCTTAAACTCAACGCGCAAAAGGCGGATCTGCAAATCGAACAGGCCCAGTTCGACATGAAGGTGGCCAATCTGACGAGCGAGGTTAAATCGGCCGAAGTCGAAGCCGCCGAAGCCGACATTCAGCTCCGCCAGATCAGCTCTCCGCTCGATGGCGTGGTCGTGCACGTCTATAAGCACCTCGGCGAATGGGTGCCCCCAGGCGATCCCGTGGTGCAAATCGTGAGGATCGACCGACTGCGGATCGAAGGCTTCGTGAACTCAGCCGAGTTCAACCCGTCGGAAATCGCCGGCCGCAGCGTGACCGTGGACGCCGAGTTGGCCCGCGGCCGCAAAGTGCGCTTCGCCGGCAAGGTTGTCTTCGTCAGCCCGTTGGTACAACCGGGGGGCGAGTATTTGATCTGGGCGGACGTCGAGAACAAACAAGAGAACGGCCACTGGCTGCTGCGCCCCGGCCTGACGGCCACGATGACGATTGAGATGAAGTAAGCGACAAAGGCTCATGCCCACCTTAGCCGACAGTCTGGTCAGTTCGTCCGCGCGGGCGCTGACGCTGCGTAAGCGGCCGGACCTTTCGGCCAGGCAGCATCGTTATCAAGGCCGCGTGTATTGGGTCGTGAAAGAACCGGTGGGCCTGCGGTATTTCCGCTTTCAGGAGGAAGAGTTCGCGATCCTGAAGATGCTCGACGGCCAAACCAGCCTCGATGAAATCAAAGAGCGTTTTGAAGAAGAGTTTCCGCCGCAGAAAATCACCGTTGAGGAGCTCGGCCAGTTTGTCGGCATGTTGCACAGAAGCGGGCTGATCATCGCCGACTCGGCCGGCCAGGGCGTGCAGCTTAAGCGTCGCCGCGACGAGCGGAAACGGAAAGAGCTGCTGGGCGCATTGAGCAATATTCTGGCAATCCGCTTCAAGGGGATCGATCCCGATCGTCTGCTGAGTTGGCTGCTGCCGTACCTGCGCTGGTTCTACCGGCGGCCTGCGGTGTTGGCCTGCATCACGCTCTGGTTCTCGGCACTGACACTGGTGGTCGTGCAGTTCGACACCTTCCAAAGCAAGTTGCCCAGCTTCCATCAGTTCTTCACGGCTGAGAATTGGATCTACTTCACGTTTGCCTTGTGCGTCACCAAGATCATCCACGAGTTTGGCCATGGCCTGACCTGCAAATACTTTGGCGGAGAATGCCATGAAATGGGCGTCATGTTCCTTGTCCTCACACCCTGCCTGTACTGCAACGTCAGCGACTCCTGGATGCTGCCCAACAAATGGCACCGCGCCGCGATCGGCGCGGGGGGCATGTACATCGAACTTTGCATCGCCGGCGTTTGCACCTGGATGTGGTGGTTCAGCGAGCCCGGCACTCTGCTCAACCAGTTGTGCTTGAGCACAATATTCGTCTGCTCGGTGAGCACGGTGATCTTCAACGCCAATCCGCTGTTGCGTTACGACGGCTACTACATCCTGAGCGACCTGACGGAGATTCCCAACCTGCGGCAGAAGTCCAGCAGCATCCTTTCGCGCAAGATGGGCAAATGGTGCTTGGGGCTGGAAGAGCCGGATGATCCGTTCTTGCCAGATCGCAATCAGGTGTTCTTCGCGCTGTATTCCATCGCGGCCGCCATCTATCGCTGGGTGGTGATGTTTTCGATTCTGTGGTTCCTCTACAACGTATTCAAACCCTACGGACTGGCCGTGATCAGTCAGACGATCGCCACGGTGGCCATCGTCAGCCTGATTGTGCAGCCTTTGTGGAAGCTGGGGAAATTCTTTTATGTGCCGGGGAGGCTCGATCAAGTGAAACGCAAAAACGTGTTCCGGACCTTGGTGGCGCTGGCCGGCATTGTGGCGTTCGCGTTTTGGGTGCCCCTCCCCTACCGCGTGATGTGCACCCTGGAAATCAAACCACGCGATGCCGAACCCGTCTACGTCAGCGTGCCAGGCCAGCTCCAAACCATCGACGTCAGCATGGGGCAGACGGTGCGGAAGGATCAGCCACTGGCCGAGCTCACGAACATCGACCTGGAGCTGCAGATCGCAGAGCTTGAAGGCAAACGGGCCGAATACGAAGTCCAGCTGGCAAGCCTGCACCGCGACCGCTTCGACAACGCCAGCGCCGCCTTGCAAGTGCCGCAGGTTCAGGAGTCGCTCGCGGCCATCAAAGAACAGCTTGAAGAAAAACGGGCCGATTCGGCCCGGCTCAAACTGGTCGCTCCCCTATCGGGTACCGTCCTGCCACCCCCCGCACTTCCGTCGAAACCAGACCCGTCGGGGCAACTACCCACCTGGTCGGGCTTGCCGCTGCAAAAGAAAAACTTAGGGGCGTTCCTGACCGAGAGCACGTTGTTCTGCCAGATCGGCGATCCGCACCAGCTTGAAGCAAATCTGGTCATCGACCAGGACGACATCGAGTTCATCCATCAAGGAGACACGCTGGACGTCAAGCTCGACGAGTTGCCGCACACCACATTCCGCACGCAAATCACGGAAATCGCGAATCTCGATCTTAAGGTCAGCCCGCACACACTTTCCAATAAGTCCGGAGGCGAACTGATCACGGAAACCGACGCCAGCGGCGTGGAGCGCCCCATGAACACCAGCTATCAAGCCCGTGCCCCGATCAATGACGAGGAGGGCCTGCTGTACCTCGGCCTTCGCGGCAAAGCCAAGATTTACACACGCTGGCAAACGATTGCCACACGCACCTGGCGCTACCTGACGCGGACCTTTAATTTCAAACTCTAGGGGGGCGAACGATTGCGGGGCGAACGTCCACGCTAGCTGCGGGCGAGCCCGCCCGCAGCCAGCTGGAATAGTATTCACTACGCCTTCCCAAAGGCAACCAAAGCCTGATAGCCGCTCACGGAAAGCGAGTAGGCGTCGCGATGCCGCTGCTCGCGGATGACCAGTCCGCGGTCGATCATGGATTGCATCGCGTGGTTGAACTTCGTCGAATGATCTTTGCCTGCGGTGCGGTTGAAAAAGACCATTTCATGCGCTCGCACGCCGTAGCCGCGAAAGAGGCGCAGAATTTCGGCCTCGGCAGAATCAACAGACACCATGCAACACCGCATCCTTTCCGTAATTGCGCTCCTCGCGTCGCCGTCCGGCACACTCCGACGGCAAGCTTCCCAACGAGGCGAAACCTCCAATTTAGCAGGTTTCGGCCCCGAATGTGGGATTTTTTCGCAAAAATCGTCAGCTCGGGCATAACTTGGAAGTTTCCCTATCGCGCCGAGCCGAAATCGGCTATACTTAAAGGAAGTTGGTTTGTCGAAACGACCTGGTTGCTCGCCGATTCCGCTTAGAATCAGCCCGCTGCTTTCTCTCTCGCCTTGCCGGCTTGGTGGGCCACCATGAACTGGCCCCTTTCGTCTCGACCCGGAAAGCATCGCAGGGTCTGTCCATGTTTTGTGAGGAGTTCGTACGGTGGGTAAGAAACTTTATGTCGGTAATCTGAGCTACAATGTCACTAACTCAGATCTGGAGCAAATGTTCGCGGCCTATGGCTCGGTGCGCAGCGCCGAGGTCATTCAGGACCGCGACACTGGTCGTAGCAAGGGTTTTGGTTTCGTGGAAATGGCCGACGACAATGCGGCCCGCGAAGCGATCGCCGGTCTGCACGAAAAGGAGCACGACGGTCGTGCCCTGACGGTGAACGAAGCCAGGCCCCGCGAAGAGCGTAGCGGTGGTGGTGGTGGCGGTGGTCGCGGCCGAGGTGGCGGCGGCTACGGCGGTGGTGGTGGCGGCGGCGGCCGACGCTACTAAGCATTTCGTGATCTCATTTTGAGACCATCGCCGGAGTGCCCGCAAGGCACTCCGGCTTTTTCATGCGCGGATGGAATATCGCGGATACTCATCCGCAGCCAGCGACGCCAGCAGTTCCTGTCATGCGAACGCGGGCATCCCGTGCCTCTTATTCAAGCAGTCGAAGTTTTCTTTATCCTCACCGGCAATCGATTCTGCAGATCCCGCCCGCGACCGTATCTCGTTGCGTGATCGAGACTTTGCGCGGAATCGTGTTGCACTCGCTCAGCATCAACATTGCTTTCGGCACAGACTTTGCGTTGGCCCCTTGCGGCTTTTCGTGCGCAAGGCAGACGTTCGGAAACGCATTGAGTCGCGCGCGGCGCGACGGAACGGATGTGCGCGTGTCAGAACTCCGCCATGCAAGCTGCTCTCTCACTCGACCACACCAACGCCGAGACGCTCGCCGAGCGCTCGCGGCCCGCCAGCTTGCTCGACGCGCTGCTGCTGGATCAGCAGCGCACCGCCGTCGATAAATTCACGCAGTGGCATGAAGACGCCGAGACGCCGCTCCAAGCTCGACATTACCGCGACCTGATTCCACTTTCGCAACCGGCCGAGGGCGAACAGTTCGCCTTCGAGGTCGATCTCGACGCCTGCTCGGGCTGCAAAGCCTGCGTGGCCGCGTGCCACAATCTTAACGGTCTGGAAGACGATGAGTTGTGGCGCGGCGTGGGCTTGCTGCACGGCGGCACCACGCAACTGCCCGTCTTGCAGCATGTGACGACCGCCTGCCATCACTGCGTCGAGCCGGCTTGTCTCGAGGGCTGCCCAGTCGAAGCGTACGTGAAAGACGCTATCACGGGCATCGTGCGGCATCTCGACGATCAATGCATCGGCTGTCAGTACTGCATTCTGAAGTGCCCCTACGACGTGCCCAAGTACAGCCGCAGTAAAGGCATTGTGCGGAAGTGCGATATGTGCAGCGATCGACTGGCGGTGGGCGAAGCGCCGGCGTGCGTGCAGGCTTGCCCGAACCAGGCGATTCGCATCGCGGTGGTCAACAAACAGGAGATCGCGGAGAACGCGGAGGCCAACTTGTTCTTACCCGGCGCTCCGGAACCTGGTGACACGTTGCCGACCACGGTTTACAAGACACGCAAAGCGCTGCCGGCGAATTTGCTGCCGGCCAACTATTACAGCGCCGCGCCGCAGCACGCGCATTGGCCGCTGGTGCTGATGCTGGTGATGACGCAAATGTCGGTGGGTGCATTCCTGGTCGAGCAAGCAATTCTGCTCACCGTCCCACTCCCGGCGCGCCGGGTTCCCACCGTCGATTCCGCACATGCGGTGCATCTGGCGGCCGCGTTCGCCTTAGGGCTGATCGGCTTGTGGGCTTCCATTTTTCATCTAGGCCGGCCGTGGCTGGCATATCGTGCTGTGATTGCCTGGCGCACTTCTTGGCTCAGTCGCGAGGTGATCGCGTTTGGCTGCTTCGCGGCATTGGCTTCAACCTACGCGGTGTTGCCGTGGCTGCCAACGATAGACGTTCTGCACTTTTACGCCTCGCGATGGCTTGGCACGCTGGTGGCCTTGAGCGGACTGGTGGGCGTCGGTTGTTCGACGATGATCTACGCCAGCACGCGGCGTGTGTTTTGGAATCCCGCCTATACCGGCCTCAAGTTTCTGCTCACGTGTTTGATTCTGGGCTTGCCGGTCGCGCTGTTGATTCAGCTTGCCGGATCGGCCTGGTCGTCGAGTACGGCATTCGATCGGGTGATGGAAGAAACAGCCGTGAGGTTGAGTCTGGCTTTGATCGCGGCGAGCGGAATCAAGCTTCTGGCTGAAGCCGCCGTGTTCTGCTGGCTGCACTCGCGAAGATTCACGCCGATGCGTCGAACGGCGATCTTGATGGCCGGCGACTTGC
This sequence comes from Planctomycetaceae bacterium, assembly GCA_005773095.1. Lineage (GTDB taxonomy): Bacteria > Planctomycetota > Planctomycetia > Pirellulales > PALSA-1355 > SXHT01. Next base: position 2,739 of record SXHT01000309.1, on the reverse strand, counting down.
GGCGCGTTTCGTGCGGGAGATTCGTTCTGGGCGCTGCCGGCGGACTTCTTGTCCCAGGATTGCTGCTGGCCGCGTACGCACCCACGGAGACCGCCACGATCGGGCCTTTGCTGGCGGCGACGTTGGTGGTGCTGATGCTCGCGATGTGTTGGGTCGGTGAGTTATTGGAGCGCTATTTGTTCTTCACCGCCGTCGTGGCGCCGAAGATGCCGGGAGCGCCCGCAACGTGAACCACACCTCAACCATCATCGAGCGTCCTTCGCTGTGGCAGACGCTACTGCGCCAGGAAGATGGTCCGCTCACCAGCGATCTGCTGCTGCAGCCCGGCCGGTTTGGATTGGGTCAGGTGCCCGCAAAGCAAGCGCCCGACGCCACCACGGCGATGATTTGCGGGTTTTGCTCGACCGGCTGCTCCTTGACGGTGCATCTGAAAAACGGCGAGGCGATCAACCTGACACCCACGGTTGACTATCCGGTCAACGTGGGCATGGCGTGTCCCAAAGGCTGGGACGCGCTCACGGTCCTCAAGGCCGACGACCGCGCGACAGCGCCGCTCGTGCGTGATGCAAACGGCCGGCAGCGGGCCGTCGACTGGCCCACAGCGCTTAAGCTTTTCTGCGAGCGGATGAAAGACATCCAGCGCCGCCACGGCCCCGAATCGGTGGCCTTCCTCGGCACGGGCCAGATTGCCACCGAAGAAATGGCTTTGCTCGGCAGCCTGGCCAAGTTCGGTATGGGCATGATCCACGGCGACGGCAACACGCGGCAGTGCATGGCCACCGCCGTTGTGGCTTACAAACAATCGTTCGGGTTCGATGCGCCCCCCTACACGTACGACGATTTCGAGCAATCGGACGTGATTGTTCTGGTCGGCGCCAATCTGTGCATCGCACACCCGATCATGTGGCAGCGAATCTGCCGCAACCCGCACCAACCGCAGATCATTGTCGTCGATCCGCGGAAGACCGAAACCGCGATGGCCGCCACGCTGCACCTGCCGCTGCGGCCGAAGTCGGACCTGGTGCTGTTCTACGGGCTGGCTCACTTGCTGATCCGCGACGGATGGATCGACGGAGAGTTCATCGCCAATCACACCGACGGCTTCGAGGAGTTCCAGCGACACGTGGCCAAGTACACGCCGGAACGTGTCGCTGAAACCACGGGCATCGACTCGCCCACGCTGGAGCGCGTGGCACGCGCGATTCACGAAGGGCGGCGTGTGTCGTTCTGGTGGACGATGGGCGTCAACCAAAGCTACGAGGGCGTTCGCACCGCGCAGAGCCTGATCAATTTGGCGCTGATGACCGGCAATCTTGGTCGACCGGGCACGGGCGCCAACTCGATCACCGGCCAGTGCAACGCGATGGGCTCGCGACTGTTCAGCAATACCACGAACCTGCTCGGCGGTCACGATTTTCAGAATGCCGAGCATCGCCAAAAAGTCGCCCGCATTCTGGACATTCCCGTCGCGTCGATTCCCAATCGGCCCAGTTGGGCCTACGACCAAATCATCGAAGGCATTTTGTCGGAAAAGATTCGCGGCCTGTGGGTCGTCGCCACCAACCCGGCCCATTCGTGGATCAACCAGCACATGCTGCGAGACGTGTTCTCGCGGCTCAATTTTCTCGTCGTGCAAGACATGTACACCACGACCGAGACGGCCCAAATGGCCGACCTGCTGCTGCCCGCCGCGGCGTGGGGCGAGAAGGAAGGCACGCTAATCAACTCTGAGCGTCGCATCGGCTTGATTAAGAAAGTCGCGCGGGCGCCGGGGCAGTCGCTCGCCGATTTCTCGATCTTCCGTTTGATCGCTGAGAACTGGGGCTGCGGCGAAATGTTCCGCCGTTGGACCAGTCCCGAGGCGGTGTTCCAGCTCCTCAAGGAACTCTCACGCGGGCAACCGTGCGACATCACGGGGATCGCCGACTACCGCATGCTCGACGAGCGCGGTGGAGTGCAGTGGCCGTTTGCAGAACAATCGCCCGATCCGGCGCCCCAGCGTCGCCTATTCGCCGACGGCCGGTTCTATCATCCCGACGGCAAGGCGCGGTTCATGTTCGAGGCGCCGACGGAGATGCCCGAAGCGCCGAGCACGGACTTCCCATTGCTACTGCTGACGGGCCGCGGCACGGCATCACAGTGGCACACGCAGACGCGGACCAGCAAGTCGGCCGTGCTGCGTCAGCTCTATCCACCGGACGTGTATGTGGAGATCAATCCGGTCGACGCGCGCAAGTCCGGCATCAGGCCCAACGATCGCGTCGTCGTCGAATCGCAGCGCGGCAAGCTCGCGGCGACCGCGTTCGTCACGCACAGCGTGCAGCCGGGGCAAGTCTTCGTTCCGATGCACTACGAAGCGGTCAACCGTCTGACGCTGGCCCACTTCGACCCGTATTCGCGACAACCGTCCTACAAAAACTGCGCCGTGCGGGTGCGGCCGGTGGAGAACCATGACCGTGAGTGAGAAAACAATCATCGTCGTCGGCAACGGTATGGTGGGGCATCGCTTTTGCGAGAAGCTCGTCGAGTTCGACACCGACAAGCGTTACCGCATCGTCACCTTCTGTGAAGAGTCCCGCGCGGCGTATGACCGCGTCGGCCTCACGTCGTTCTTTGCCCACCGTGATGCGGAAAAGCTGATGCTGGCCCGGCTCGATTGGTATCGGGACAACGGCATCGATCTGCACTTGGGCGATCGAGCCTCGAAGATCAACCGCAAAACGAGAGTCGTGCATTCCG
>SXHT01000308.1 GCA_005773095.1 Planctomycetaceae bacterium | reverse complement strand
CGTCATCGCGATCATTGGCGTATTGATCGCGCTGTTACTTCCGGCGGTGCAGGCGGCACGCGAATCGGCGCGGCGGGTCAGTTGTGTCAACAACTTCAAGCAGGCCGCCTTGGCGCTGCACAACTACCACGACGCGCACCATGCGTTCCCTCCCGGCGAATTGTACTTTCATCCGTCGGCCCCGCAAAACTCACCGAGCGGCAAGTTGTTCTATGGCTTCGCATGGTCGGCGGTGGTGCTGCCGTTTGTCGAACAGGGGAGGGACCTTGAAGACTTGACGGGCATTGTCGTGAAAAACTGGGGATTTGACGCGGGGCCGTATAAAAATCCCAGGGTCGGCGGCCGGCGCATTTCCTTTTACCAATGCCCGAGCGATCCCCAGGACGAAAGGATCGCCATCGGCAGCGACCCGAGCTATCAAAACGGCGCTACCTTCAACGAGCAATGGTGGAAGGGCAATATCCACGGCGTGTGTGACAGCCAAAGTGCCTGGTTTCCCGGCTATGTCTTCGACACGCCCGTGCTGCACGGCGACGGCATGTTCATGAACCGCAAGGCGATCAGAATGAGGAAGGTGCCCGACGGGACCAGCAAAACGCTCTTGCTTGGCGAGGTCACCGGTGGCGCGCCCGGCTCATTCTCGGGACGGCCGTGGGTGACTTCTTGTATCACGAGCACGGCCTTTGGCATCAACGGATTAGGCACGATACCGGGCGAGGGCAAGTATATTCGTAGCGCCCAGGATACGTTTTCCAGTTATCACCGGGGCGGGGCGCAATTCGCCTTGGTCGATGGCAGCGTGCAATTCATTGGCGCAGATATCGACCAGGCCGTGCTGACCGCCTTATGTACCCGTGCCGGCGGCGAGACGATTCCGCCAACCGCGTTCTGAGGCAGGAGCCCCGCGATTCTGTCAGGCCGCAACCAAAACAATTGCCACAGAAAATACCGAAGACCGGCAGAGCGCATCGGCATTTGACGTTTCCCGTTCGTTTCCTTCCTGTTCGATTTCTTGTCAGGAGATCAAGGTGGCACAGATTTCCCATGCTGCGAGCAGCACAACGTCTGTTCGCTCGCGTGATGTTGCGCGGCCGATAGAGTGTTGGTCTCTCCTGGTTGTGATGTTGCTTGCGTTTGCCGTCGGCTGCGGGAAATCTTCGTCGCTGGAAAAAGCGATTGTGAGCGGCAAGGTGAACTATCAAGGTAAGCCGGTGAACGAAGGCACGATTCGCTTCGTGCCCGTCAAGGACACGCAAGGACCTGCGGCCGGCGCGAGCATCGTCGACGGATCGTTCACCGTCACGGCCAGCGGAGGCGTGCCGGTGGGAACTCACCGGGTGGAAATCATCGGTGTCCAAGCGGCTCCAGCGGCACCGGGCCCGGAGTCTCCCATAGCGGAAATGTTCGGCGGTCGAAAGCGAGAGTACATTCCCGAGCAATACAACCGTAAATCGACGCTTGAAGTGACGATTGACGGCGGCGAGGTAGTAAAGGATTTCGACTTGAAGTAAAGGTATGTCTGACGTTTTATTCCCCCCTCCCCATTTTTTGCACTCCCTGTGCTCCCACCCACGAGGCACTTTTCCATGAGACGGTTAACCTGCACAAGTCTATTGGCCATCTTCACGATTCTGCTCGGCGCGGGATCGCGCCAAAGCCGTTGTGAAGAGGGTGGGACCGGTCACGCAAAAACCATCCGCGACCTGTTCTGGGTTTGGGCAACCCCGGAGCGGGCCACGCCGGGCGATCACACGCTGGCTACCTTTGCCGAGGCCAGCGCGCCGCAACGGGCGGCGCTCCTGGGCACACCGAACGTTTTGATGGCCGGGCGCGGCATCCCCAACGATCGGCAATTGGCCAAAGCGGAAACCGAATCGGTCAAGCACGCATCGCGGCTTGTCTGGGAAATCATGCCCGATGGCGATGAAGAGTATCGTAACAAGTTCGACTACAAGCAGCGGGTGGCGCAGATTGCGGAACTGCAGACCGACTATCCCAACATCGAGGCGGTGCTGCTGGACGACATGACCAGTGTGGCGGTGGACAAAGGCTTTAAGCCTGAACATATTCACGCGGTCAAGAAATTGCTGGCGGCCGGCAGGAAGCCCTTGGACGTGTGGGGCGTGTTCTACACGATGAACTTTCATCGCCCGAACATTAATGCTTACATCGAACCGCTGGACGTCATCAATTTGTGGACCTGGCACGCCAAGGACGTGGCGGACCTGGAGAAGAACGTGGCCTACTGCGAAAAACACTTTCCCGGCAAACCGATCATGCTGGGATTGTATTTGTACGACTACGGCGGCGGCCGGCCGATGCCCCGCGACCTGATGGAGCTACAAGCCGCGACCGCGCTGAAACTGGCTCACGAGGGTCGGATTGCCGGCATCGTCTTACTGACGATCAACAACGACGAAGCAACGCTGAAGTGGACCGCCGACTGGATCCAGCGTGTCGGCGATCAAAAACTCGGCACTTCGCAAGCCGCCCACGACGCAAAACTTCTGCGAAACAACCTCTGGGCTTGGGGCAACCCGGAGCGGGCGACCGAAGGTTCGCACACCACCGCCAGTTTTGCCCAGGCCGGTCCGGCAGAACGCGCGCAGTTGTTGGGCGTCGAGAACATCTTTCTGGCCGGCGCTGGCGTACCACTGGACTACGAAGAAGCGGCGCGTATCACGCAGGAGGCCGCAGGCGCAAAACGCCTGGTCTGGGAGATCCTTCCCGATGATGCGCAGAATGATGATTACGCCGCGCAGTCGGCCTTCGATTACTCGAGGCGGCTGGCCGTGGTGGACCAACTGTCCGCGCAGTATCCCCAAATCGAGGGAGTGCTGCTGGATGATATGAGCACGTCCGCCGTCAATAAGGGATTGAAACCGGAACATCTCCGCCGCCTTCGCCAGGCGCTGGCCCAGCAGGGGCGCGCGGACATGAAACTGTGGGGCGTGCTCTACACGATGAATCTCAACGATGCCCACTTGCCGGCCTTGGTCGCCCATTTGGACGTGATTCTTCTGGCCGAATGGTCGGGCGGCAAGCTTACCGATCTGGAGTCCAACGTCCGCCGCGTCAAGCAGATGTTTCCTGACAAGCCCATCGTGCTGGCCACGTACATGTACGATTACGGGGCGAACCGGCGGATGCCCCGCGAATCACTCGATCATCAATATGCGCTGGCGCTTAAGCTGGCTCGGGAAGGCGTCATCGAAGGCGTGGAGTTCACGACCATCGATAATGACCAGGAGGCCGTGGAGCGAACCGCCCAATGGATTCACGGCGTGGGCCAGTCAAGAATTGGCGAACGATAGCCCGGCCCGGGCAGACGAACCAGCAAGGTTCCCAGCGATGAGCAGGTGGTTGAGCGCAGCGACACCACCGGTTCAGGATCGCGAATTACTGTCAGGCTTCCTCCCCTCGGATGGGAGGCCCATAATTCAACTGTTCTGCTCTCTCCCCTCGATGACCGTCTGACTTAGCCGCAGGCTCTCCAGGTGCGTCAGCGTCGTCAGCGTGGGCACCTCGGCGTCGGTGATCCCCGACTGAGCCATGTTCAACACAACCAGCTTCTCTCTTCGGAACCCAACGGTGGGTCGTAGGAACGGTGGAGGGACGGCTATCGACCATGCATCCCTGTTCTCTCTCTGCGGCAGTCGGCTCGGGCGCAGCCAAGTCATCACTGGGGGTGATGTCTTTCCTGACGGTGCCTCCGAGAACAACGGGTCGGCCGCGGGCATCCGAAAGGACAAACTGATAGCGCTCTTCCGCATCCTCGGCGGCGGCGGTGTGCGCAAAGAGAAGCTCCGTCTCTTCACCAGGCTGTATCTCTACGGGCTGCCGGTAGATGGACCTCTTTCCATCCGGCAACTGGCGGAAGTCCGAGGAACTCGCTTTCGAGCGCCGAGTAACCGTCAGCTCCACCGCCCCTTTGAATGACCTGCCTGTCCGGTTGCCAGGCTCCACCCGGATCTCCTTGTCTCCCGGCTGGGGTGACGAGAAGCTCAGATCCCAGTGGTAGCGGGACAGGTCGGCGTCCAACTCCAACTCCCCGAAGAGCTTCACATCAACGGCATTCGAGTTCCAGAAGTTGCGAGCCATCGCCTTGTCGTCTTCTTTGACGGAAGCGTCCACATCGTGAATGCGATGCACGTCGAGCGCCCATGTCTTCGATCTGTCTGTACCCAGGTGCATCATGGCCAACGGAATGGCGGCCTCTACGACGTAGCTGTCTTTGGTCAAGGAGACGGCGCTGTTGATATACGGTGTCGGCAGCTTTACCACATGGTAAGCCGGCAGGAGCGTATCAGTCTTCAGCTCGTCAATAGGCCGCACCGGCAAGCGGGGATTGCCCGGGCTAAACACGTAGCCCGTGGTTCCGTTTCGATAAACGTCCGCGCACCACCGGCATGTTCTGCGCCACGTCACAAAGTATTGAACAGGAGGCAACAGAGGAAACAGAGTTCAAGCAGTTCTCCGTTTCCTCTGTTGCCTGCTGTTCAAAAACATTCTTCCGTCAGTCCGTGCCGATTAGAGAGTCATCATACGGCTTGTCGTATTGGAGTCGATACGCGATGCGACAGTTCTTCGACGATAGATCGTATACGCTCGACCACATTGTCCAGTTTTCTTTGGAGACAGATTCCATCACGTTCATGACGTCATCCATGCCGGTGGCGGCGCTTGCCTTGGAGAGTTGATCGGAAGCGGTGCGATAGCGTTGGCACTTCTCATCGCACACTTCCTCAGTCACGCCGAAAATCTGGTCGTTCGTGCATACTTGCCAAGCCTCTCTCGCGGGCGTTACTTTCGTGTCGCCGTCAATGAATTCGACAACCACCGATTTGCCGCTCGCGTCGGCAATCATGAAGTGGCACGTCTCGGCGACGAAATGCACGTTGTACCGGTTTAGAATCTCCACCGCTTCGTCTGTATTTTTGGCATCGTCGAGAATCAACCGCATGGCGGCCGAATGCAAGATGTCCGGTCGCGAGGTGTCGTAGGGCGGCTCTACCCCCTGCACCGACATGTCGGCAACGGCTACGCCGTGCCGGTTCATGCCGTCTTGCAAGTAGTAGGGCGAGAACAACAGCGGAATGCGGGTGATGAGACTCGTGTCCTCCAGGTCGTCTCGATCGAGATTCAGATAGTGCAGATCGAGTACGGCAATCGACTCGAATACACCGCCGCGGTGAATGCGGAGGATTAGACACGCATCATGAAAGTAATCCAAATTTCTTCCGAACAAGACGCGACCAGCCGGCGTTTTGAGACACACGGTGGAGCAACGGTCGCCTTTCGCGGGAATCGTCTCGATCTTCTCACCGAGAAATCGTCCCTTGAGGCCGACAGCGATCGAGGCAATCCAATCAGGAAAGAAAACGTCGATCAAGCCATCCTCGACGTGATCCACATCCATGCCATGGTCGCGGATCTGGTCAATGTGGTAATCAACGTAATAATCCATCACGTAAGCGTTGGTTCCCGATACCCGTCGCAGTGACGACAGCGATCGAACGTGGTCCCTGATTACGTAAGCGCCGCAAAGGGTTGCGACAAACATCAAGGCAATGGCCCAGCGGGCATATCGCCGCCAGCTCCGCGGCCGAGGCGGTGGCGACTCGGGTTGCTGGCTGTCCGGCGCAAGATTGAAAGAATCGTCCATAATTGTGTGCTACTGACTTTTTCAAACTGGGTGGCACGCCCTGAGTCTTCGATGGGCGCGGTAGCGCAAGAATTCCCGCGATACCACGCCCATTGCCGAGCCTCTGTGCATGCCACCCAAAGCGGGATTTGAAACTTTCAGCCCCGCCGAATCTTATGGGATTATAGTGCCACCCTGCGATTCGGACTACAATCGGCGGCACACGGTCAGCCGCAGCTACCGAGATTCACCGCGAGACTTCCATGCGTTTCCTCCTTTCTACGTTGACACTTTTGTCGTTGTATGGCGCGGCGAGCGCGGAGAAGATTCCGGTTTGGATCGGCATGTCCGCGCCTCGCTTCGGGGAGCCAGAGGGCATCTATCGCACCATGCTGAACACGGAAACAGGCGCGCTCGAAAAGCCCGAGCTGGCTGCCGAAATTGAAGCTCCACAATTCTTGGCGATGGGTCCGGACGATAAACGACTCTATGCCGTTTGCCGGCTGCCGGATGGTGAAGGGGGCGTTGCCGTATTCGAAGTCGGCGAAGACGGGAAGTCGCTGCGACTGCTGAACACGCAGCCGACCGGTGATGGTGAATCCTGCCACCTTGCGATTGACTCCTCCGGACGATGTCTGTTCACCGCGCAATACGGCACGGGCTCTGTTTGCGCCTTTCCGTTGAAGGAGGACGGCACGATCGGAACGCGCACCGCGCATGTGCGACACACGGGCAGCGGCCCTAATCGCCAGCGGCAAGAAGGGCCGCATCCGCACTACGTGACGCCTGACCCCACCAACACGTTTCTCATGGTGCCCGACTTGGGGGCCGACCAGGTCGTGATTTACAAAACCGATCTCGCGTCCGGCAGGATCGAGCCGCACGGCGCGGGCCGAAGCCCCCCCGGCGCCGGACCGCGGCACATGAAGTTTCACCCCGACGGAAAGTTTGCCTACGTTCTGAATGAATTGGATCTGTCTGTCACCGCGTACAAGTACGATGACAAGGCCGGTACGCTGACCGAAATCCAAACCATCTCGACGCTGCCGACAGAGCTGCGCGAAGTGCCCAGCTCGGGATCCGAAATCCGCATGCACCCCAGCGGCAAGTTCCTTTACACGGCCAACCGAGGCCACGATTCCCTGGCCGCCTTCAAGGTCGATCCGGAGAGCGGCAAGCTCGCCTTCATCGAGCTGGAATCGATCCGCGGTTGTCATCCGCGCAACTTCAACGTTGACCCGACCGGCAACTTCGCAATTGTCGCCGGCCGCGATACGAACACGCTGTCCGCCTTCGGCATCAACGCCGATACCGGCGGTCTCGTGTACGCGGGCTCAGTGGTCAACTCGCCGTCCCCGATCTGCGTCGAATTCCCCCCGGCCAGCACAACACCGTAGCAATTCGCGTCACCATAGCCGCGACCCCAACGGGTCGCCGGGCATCCGGCGCGCCTGCGACCCGTTGGGATCGCGGTTATTAGTCTTTCGCTGTACGTCGTTTGCGCCGCTCGGTTTGCATTTTGGTCCGTCCGACATTCTCTGGCATACGAAACCCAACCGCCTTCGACTGCTCATCGAACTTGTGCTGCAGCTGAGCGAATAACTCCGCATCATCCGCCAGGTTCTTCGTTTCATACGGATCGTTCGCAAGATCGAACAGCTCCGTCCATTCCTCGTGGCCCGGGTACGTGATCAATTTATGCGTGGCCGTGCGGACAGCGAGCACGGTCGGCGACGCGTACTGGCCTTCCTTGAAATACTCGTAAAAAAACGCATCACGCCATGGAGCCTTTGGCTTGAGTATTGCCCACAAGTTTGCAGTTGTTACACAACGACTGCGGTGTGATAGCTGTGGATTTTGCGGAGGATTTGCAGAGCCGTCCGTTGGCGAGGGATTTGCTTGCGTAGGTCAGAGACGTGACGCGGCGAGGGGGATGAACCGCAGTTTACTTCTGTCCGGCCATGACGGGGAACATTTCGTTCACGATCGTGATGGCGGCGGGGCCGACGAGGACCACGAAGATTGCCGGGAATATGAACAACACCAGAGGGAAGATCAACTTCACCGCCGTTTTGGCCGCCTTCTCTTCCGCAAGCTGGCGGCGGCGGGTGCGCATGGCGTCGCTTTGCACGCGTAAGGCCTGGGCGATGCTGGAGCCGAACTTGTCGGCTTGGATCAAGATCGCGGCCAGCGAGCGCAGGTCGTCCACGCCGGAACGCGCACCGAGTTCGTGCAACACATCGTTGCGGGGCCGCCCCATTTGCAGTTGGAAATTGCAGATCGAGAACTCATCCGAGACGATGCGGCAGGATCGCTTCATTTCTTCGGCCACCTTGCGCATCGCCTGGTCGAGACCGAGGCCAGCCTCGACGCAGACCACCATCAGGTCCAGCGCGTCGGGCAGGCCCAAGAAGATCGCCTCTTTGCGCTTCTTGCCGACAAACCAGACCGCGATATCCGGCAAGTAGAAGAACAGGCCAGCAATGCTCCCCGATTTCATCAGCGTGGCTTGCGAGACGCCCTGGGTGAACATCATTACGCCACCGCCGACGAAGAGCCCCACCATCAGTCCCGCTAGTTTCAGGCCCAGGAAGATGCTCGGGTGTGATTCATGACGAAAGCCGGCCTGCACGAGCCGAGCTTTGAGTTTTCCTTCTTCTTCGCCCGTTTTGGGCCGCAGCGGTTTTGACAGTGCCGGCGCGGCCTTGGCCAGCACCTTGGTCATTCGGCCCTGGCCCTTTTTGGAGCCGACCACGTCTTCGCCTCGGCGGCGAATCACCGGATTTCTCAGTTCATCCAGCCGTTCTTCGGCGCGCGGGGAGTGGGCCGAGAAAACGTCGACCAACCACCAGGCTAATGCGGCCACGGCGATAAACACCGCCAATGGTATTAACATTTCCATCATCGACGTGGCAAAAAGCACGGTCATAGTTACCTCAGCACAGTGGCGGGCCACCCCGAGTGTGCCCGGCGCCGTTCAACGGAATGTTGTTTTGGTTGTCTACCTTCACACATGGCTGACTGCCGTTTGCCGACTGCCGGCCGTCCACTAGACTTTGATGTTCACGATCTTTCGGATCGCCAACGCGCCCAGCAACTGCATGACGACGCCGAAGAACAGCATTTGGCGACCCATCGCATCGGAAAACAGCGGCATCACGTAGCCTGGATTCAACTGGTATACGGCCACGAACATGACGGGCGGCAACGCCAACAGGACCACACCCGAGATTCGGCCTTCGCCCGTAAGCGCCTGCACCTGGCCCCAGATCTTAAACCGTTCGCGAATGATGTAGCCGATCTTATCGAGGATTTCCGCCAGGTCACCGCCGGTCTGGCGTTGCAACACTACCGCCGTGGCGAAGAATTTGAGATCCAGGTTGGGCACGCGGTTGCAAACGTTGCTGAGAGTATCTTCCATGGCAATGCCCAGATTCTGCTCTTCAAACACTTTCTGAAACTCTCCTCCAATGGGATCCATCATTTCATCCGCTACCAGGCTGAAACCCGCTGACAGGCTATGTCCCGCGCGCAGGGCGCGGGCAATCAGCTCAAGCGCGTCGGGCAATTGCTTGGCGAATGCTTTCAGGCGTGCCTTGCGTTTGAAAATCAACCAGAGAAGCGGTAACAGTCCCACCACAAGCCCGCTGACCACGCCAAACACCGGATTGAGTCCCGCGACACCCGGAATGACCGCTCCCGCCGCGGCCGTAATTCCCAGCAGCATCGCGAATTGCTGAGGAGGAATCGGCATATGGGCCTGTTCATAGATCAACCGCAAGTTGAACTTTTCGAGCAGGTCGTCGGCGAACGAAATTCGATCGTCGAGCGCTCCGGCCAGGACTGCCGATTGTCCATTGCCGTTTTTGCCCAGCTTCTTCATCGACGTCGAAGCGCTGGTGAGCATAACCAGGCGGTCTTCGGCCTTTTGGTCGGCTGCACCCCACACGAGGAACGCCACGCTGCCGACCAATGCCGACACGCCAACAAAAGCGGCCAGGGTTATAATCAGAGTACTCATGAGCTGCCTAGTCCTCCAGCATCACGCGTTGGCGGAAAGCGCTGGCGGGCAATCGCACGCCGGCCGATTCCAGGCGGTCCATGAACGTGGGGCGGATGCCCGTGGCCATGAACTTGCCGAAAGCGCGGCCATTCTCGCCGATGCCTTCCTGCTCAAAGTGATAGATGTCTTGCATCACGATCGTGTCTTGTTCCATGCCTATGATTTCGGTGATGTGCGTTACCTTGCGCGGGCCACCTTGCAAACGGTTGACCTGCACGACCAGGTCCACCGCGCTGGCGATCTGCGAGCGCATTGCTTTAAGCGGCAACTCGAAGCCGGCCATGGAGATCATGGTTTCCATGCGTGCGATCGCGTCACGCGGCGTGTTGGCGTGCAAGGTGGTCAGCGAACCTTCGTGGCCCGTGTTCATGGCTTGCAGCATGTCGAGCGTTTCTGGTCCGCGGCACTCGCCGATGATGATTCGTTCGGGGCGCATCCGCAGGGCGTTACGCACCAGGTCGGTGGCCGTGATGGCGCCTTTGCCTTCGATATTCGGCGGCCGAGTTTCCAGCCGGACGACGTGTTCCTGCTGGAGCTGTAATTCGGCAGCGTCTTCGATCGTCACGATGCGATCGTGG
>SXHT01000005.1 GCA_005773095.1 Planctomycetaceae bacterium | reverse complement strand
GCCGAGCGTCAGCACCAGGCCCGCGAGGCCGGGCTACGTGAACGCGGCCTTGATGAGGATCATGCCTGCCACGGCCATCAGCAAGTTGAGGATCACCGCGCCGTCGGCCACGGCGCCTGCGAAGCGGTAGTAAATCAGCATGAACAGAATCACGCCGATCGACGAGATGAGCATGGCCCGGCTCCCCTGTTCGACGGTGTCGGCGCCGAGCTGAGCGCTGATGCGCTGCTCCTGGATGGGTATCTTGTGCAGCGCTGTCGGCAAGCTGCCGGCGTTGAGCACGTTGACGATTCGGTCGATGTCATTTTGTTCGAAGCTGCCGGTGATCTGCCCCTGATCACGAATCTGGCTTTGCAGCGTCGGCGCCGAGATTAAGTCGTTGTCAAGCACGATGCCCAATCGCTGCGCCAGCCCGCTGGCGGGATCCGGCACATTGGCTCCGGTGAGCGCGCCGAACAATTGTGCTCCTTCGGAATTGAACGAAAAGTCGATCGACTTGCGGCCCGACTGATCGATGCCTTCACTCGCACGCCGCAGATACTGCCCCGTCACGTTGAACAGGTCGATCATCACCAGGCACTCGGCCCCTTGGCCGCTGGGCTTCTCGCGCATCACTGCGGCTTCGCCGCCGATGTCTTTCGTCAGATTGACCCATTTGGCGACGACCACGCGGCCGTCGGGGGTGTTGTTGACGACTTCCGACAGCGGGCTCGCCATGGCGCGTTCGATCGCCCCCCGATGTTCTGGCTCGCGCGGGTTGGCGAGGATGCGAAACTCCAGCGCGCCCGAGGTGCTGATGATGCCCTTGATCAGCTCGACTTCACTTTGCTCAACTTCCGGAATAATGACTTCCAGCGACTCCGCCCCGTATTGCCGCACGGTGACTTCTTTGAATCCGCCCGGGTTGATGCGGCGGTTAACTGCGGCCACGAGCTTGTCCATATCCACGCGTTGAAAGGTCTGGTCGGGTTCGTAGACCAAGATGGTCGCGCCGTCGACTTCACGCTTTGACGCGGCCGCCAGATTCAATCCCTCGCCGCGCAAGCTGGCGACGCGATTTTCCACCGTGCCGACATCGGCGCCGGCGGGCAGCGTAAGCTCGATGCGGCCATTCTCCACGGACGCGAAGATTTTTTCTTTGCGGCCCAGATTGAGCCGGGCCGACACGGCGTCAGCCAGGTCTTGCAGTTTTTCCGCATTCGTCGCGCTGCCTTCGACCTCGTACACCAGTACAACGCCGCCACTCAAGTCGATGCCCAACTTTACCGGCCGGCCGAAGTAGCAGATAGCGGCGCTACTCAGTGCAGACAGCAAAATCAGGCCCAGCTTGAACGAGTATTCGCTCAAACGCAGCCAGCGCGCCAAACCATGGCCCAGTCCGAACGAGCCCGCGATAATCGCCACCGCGATCAGCAGTTTGACCAACCCCGATAGGCCGGCCGCCGTAGCGCTGGGAGTCGCGGTGGCGGCCGTCTGCGCGCCTTGGGCAACCGCATCGGTCACCGCCGGATCGCTGGCCGCTTGAGCGACAAGCATGGGCAAGGTAAGAATCCAGGCCATCATCGGTTTCTGTCCTTTGTGATACGAACGGTCGAATTATTCGCAGTGTGCAAAGATTATTAACTATTGTCCGGGTTGGCAGGGGGAAGCCCGCGCTGGGTTACTAGCCTGCCGAGTCGTCTGCCGCCGGCTCCACGACTCGGGCAATCGAGCGGAGCGTGACCCTTAGTTTGGTGTTCGAATCTTCATCGACTTTGAGCGTAACCTCGTCGACCTCGCGCCGGACGTTGGTCACCACGCCGTAGATCCCGCCCGTGGTGATGACGCGGTCATTCTTCTTGAGAGCTTCGAGCTTTTGCTGCAACTCGCGCTCGCGCCGCCGCTCCGGCCGGATCATGATCAGATACATCGCCACCAGGCTGGCGATCACCGCGGGCCATAAGCCGAAACCGCTCCCACCGCCGTCCTGGGCTGGTGCCGGGGCGGCCTCCGCTTGGGCGACGAGCAAAAGCGAAGTCTGCAAGAGCAAAGGGAACAAGGTGGTTGCCTCAAAAAAGCCGTAAAACTGTCGAAACCGCGTATCATAAAGCGAAGCGCCATAAGGGACAAGGGCGTATCTCCACATTCACGGTAGATAGGCGTCCAGCAGCGTGGCGTTTGGCTGGGGTGTGATCGTGACCGCGCCGCTGGAGGCCGGCAGCAAAAGGGTGTCGCCTCGGGTCAGCAGGCGATTCGCGGGGTCGTTTTCGACGGCGGCCCCGCCTTCGACGACGCAGATCACGTGGCAACGATGGTCGCCGCCGATCGGCTGCGGTTCGGCCAGGAGCCAGCGGTCGAGCACGAACTTGTCGCAGCGTACGAGCTGCTCGACAAACGGCCTGTCCGTCGGCTGCGGAAACTGGGGTGCGACGGGTCCCCTTTCGAAATCAATCACTTCGAGCGCTTGCTCGATGTGTAACATGCGGGTCTTGCCATCGGGGCCACGACGGTTCCAGTCGTAAAGGCGATAGGTCGTGTCGCTCGATTGCTGAATCTCGGCCACCAGCAGGCCAGGACCCAGTGCGTGCACGGTTCCGGCCGGAAGAAAAAGGCAGTCACCGACGCGCGGCTCGAAGCGATGCAAACACAACTCGCACGTGCCGCGTGCGATCTCGCGCTCCAGCGCGCGGCGATCAAATCCGCGGCGTACGCCAGCATAGATGTAGCTGCCCGGTTCGGACGCCAGAATGACCCAGGCTTCGGTCTTGCCGAAGTCGCTAGAGGCGAGCTGTGCGGCTTGCTGGTCGTTGGGATGTACCTGCACAGAAAGCTGCACATGCGCGTCGAGAAATTTGCATAGCAGCGGAAAGCGCGGCTGCGGATAATGGCGGCCCAAAAGCGCTTTGCCGTCGCTTCGCACGAGCTCGCCAAGCGTCTTGCCCGCGAGCGGTCCGTAAGCCACAACGCTTTGATCCTCGCCGCGGTCAACGATCTCCCAGCTTTCGGCGTAGTCGCTTTCATGGCCGATGGGCTTGCCGAGCACCGTGCCCAGTCGCCGACCGCCCCACAAGTAACGGCGGAAGATTGGATGAAAACGAAGGGGATCCATGGGAAAGCTCATAATCGCAACAGGTCGACAGCAATCAGGTTGCCGGGATGCGACGATAACAAATGGCGGGACCGTGGGTCAGGCCTGGCTTCCCGAATCATAATCACCCAGGGTACCGGATGGGCGAGGGCTCGTCAGGCTGGAAAGCCTGACCCACGGTTGGTTGCCGTCGCGCAGAAGCGTTGTTATTATCGCATCAACCGAGCGCATAACATCGCCTCCCTCCGCAAATTTCCCCGCCTCTGACCCCCGCCCCCTCTTCCCAGTGGTCGAGGAGCTGGGGAGAAGCCGTTTTTCAATGCCACGTACGCCTGACGACGACCTGTTCAAAGACTCGACCATGACGTTTGGCGAGCACTTGGACGAATTGCGCGGAGCGCTGTTCAAGGCCGTGCTGGCGCTGGTGATTGGCTCATGCGCGGGACTTTTTGTGGCTAGCTGGGTGGTGCAGTGGATACAAACACCGCTCGTCAGCGCGCTCGAGAAATTTTTCCTCGAACGCGCGGTCGGCGATTTCCTGGCGCGGATTGCTGACCGCGAGGCGAAGGGAGAGCACGTCGCTATGGAATTGAAGGATCCGGCGCACGTGCGGCAGTTGATCGAGCAGGATCAAATGCTGTTTGACGAGATGTATGTCGATCCCGCGGCGGTTATCGGGGCGATCCGAACACAGTATCCGGGTCTGGTCGCCGATCTCAAGGCGCCCCAGCGCGACGTGTCGAAGCCGCCGCAAAAATCAGATCTGGTCCGGATCTTTCTCTGGCACACGGTTCGGGATGACCGGCGAGTGCGGGTCGTGGGCATGAGCCCGCAAGAGGCATTTGTGATCTGGATCAAAGCCGGCATGATCACCGGGTTTGTGTTGGCGAGTCCGGCGATTTTTTACTTTCTGTGGGAGTTTGTCGCCGCGGGCCTGTATCCGATGGAGAAGAGTTACGTGCACATCTTCCTGCCGTTTAGCTTGGGCCTGTTTTTGGCGGGCGTGCTGCTGACGTTCTTCCTGGTGTTTCCCAAGATGCTGGAGTTCTTCTTCAGCTTTTACGACAAGATTGCCACCGAGCCCGACCAGAGGCTGAGCGAATGGTTGAGCCTGGTGTTGGTCTTGCCGATCGGCTTTGGGGTCAGCTTTCAATTGCCGTTGGTCATGCTATTCCTCGAACGGATTGGAATTTTCAGCATCGACAGCTATCTGAAGCAGTGGCGGATGGCGATACTGGTGATCGCGATTGCCTCCATGATTATTACACCGACGGGCGATCCCTATACGATGATGCTGCTGGTGATCCCGCTGACGATTTTGTATTTCGGGGGCGTGTTGCTGTGCAAGTGGATGCCGGCCCGGGCTGGGGGGACAAGACCCACATAAAGGGCGCGGTGCTGGCGCGTTGCTGGCCGTTGCGCCGCGCAAAAAACCGAGTCATCGAGCGCGGATCAATCGTTCCAGGTCAAGGGGCGCGATTATGTCGCAGGGACTCGGCTCCGGGCCATGGCGCTCGTTAGGGTGTCAAATCGCTTCGCCGCCGCGTTCACCTGTGCGGATGCGGATGCAATCGTCGAGCGGCAAGACAAAGATCTTCCCATCGCCAATCTCGCCCGCTTTTCCGGTGCGTCCCCCCTTGATGATGGCCTCGACCGTGGGCTCGACGAACTCGTCGTTGACGGCGATTTGCAGTTGCACCTTGCGGAGCAGGTTGACGGCGAACTCGTGGCCGCGATAGACCTCGGTCTGCCCCTTCTGGCGGCCGAAGCCTTGGCAGTCCATCACCGTGAGGCGAAAGACCTCGACCTCCGTGAGCGCCGCCTTCACCGCTTCCAGCTTGTTGGGCTGAATGATGGCGATGATGAGTTTCATGACTGAGTGCCTCCGCCGGATGCGATGCCTACGCCTGGAACGTGATCCTACTTGTGCGGTTCAATCGTCTCAAGCGCATCTTCGAGCCAGGCATGCGGCATACCCAAGGGTGCGTCTACCGATCGAGTTTGGCTACCGATTCCAACGGGCGAGCATTTTTTCGCGGAAATCGCTCCACTCCTGGATCTGGTCGATGGGGGGCCTCGCTGGTTGGCCATTGGCCGAGGCTTGGGCCATCAGCTCCGTGACCCACCGATCCATCGCTCGTAGCCGCTCGGCCAGACCTTGGACCGTGTTGTAGGCTATCTTGTACGCGGCCCGGCAGCCTTCCTGAATCAGCTCTTCATAGTCGCCACGCATGATCCTCAGCAGCTTGACGTGCGTTTGTGCGCGGACGCTGGCGGAATGGGGGGCGCTGTGGAAAAAGCTCATCTCGCCAAAATGGCTGTAGGCTTTGAGGACCGCCAGCACGACGGCTTCGGGCGGGCCGTTTTTTTCGCCGGTCAGGATCGTCACGTCGCACTTGCCTTCGAGCAGCACCCAAAGTTCCTGGCTGCTCTGGCCTTGGCTGATGATAACCTCGCCTGGGGCGAATTCTCGGCACTGCGCAATTTCCGCAACCTGGCGGCACTCGCTTTCGTTGAAGCCGTGGAAAAGCGGAACCTTCGCGAAAACGTCGAGCGGGATTTGCCGGGTCACGAGATGCCTCCCAGCACGGTTGCCCGCCCAACGCGACCGATGCCCATGATGTATGCCGCCGTTCGCAGGGACATCTTACGCTCTTTGGCGAGCCCCCACACGTGTTCGAAGCTTTCGCTCAAGATCCGGTCCAGCTCTTGCCGCACGCGGTTAAGTTCCCATTGGTAGTGTTGGCGATTCTGCACCCACTCGAAGTAGCTGGCCGAGACGCCGCCTGCGTTGGCGAGAATGTCGGGCAGGATCAGCACGCCGCGGTCCTCCAGGATCTTATCGGCATCGGGCCAGATGGGACTATTCGCGGCTTCAATGATGATGGGGGCTTGAATGCGGTCGGCGTTTTCCGCCGTGATCACGCCCCCCAGGGCGGCGGGAACAAGCAGATCAACGTCCAGCTCCAGTAATTCGGCGTTCGAGATCCGCTCGGCATTGCTGTAACCGGCAAGCAAACCTTTGTGTTCGATGGCGTAATGGAGCACCTCCTTGATGTTGAGGCCCTCCGGCCGGTAGTAGCCGCCCGAGACATCGCTCACCGCCACGATGGGCATTTCCGCCTCAGCCAAGAATTTTGCGGCATGGGCGCCGACATTGCCAAAACCTTGAATCGCGACGCGCGTCTTGCTCAGTTTACGTGCCAGCCGAGTGGTGAGCTTGACCGCGAAAATGCCGACGCCGCGCCCCGTGGCTTCTTCGCGACCGGGCATGCCGAATAACTCCACCGGTTTGCCGGTGACACAGGCCGGCGAGAAGCCGTGGTACTTTTCGTACTGGTTGGCGATCCAGGCCATGACTTCGGAATTGGTGCCCATGTCGGG
>SXHT01000307.1 GCA_005773095.1 Planctomycetaceae bacterium | reverse complement strand
CTCAGATCCTGGCCGAAAGGCCAGGAGAGGGGGACAGGCACATTTTCCCGGGAACCACGTTGGGCAACCCGCCAACAGAACGAGGCGCCCCTCGCGAATTCGCCGGGAAAATGAGCCAGTCCCCGGCCCGCGGGCCCCGTTGCGAAGACTACTTGATGAACAACATTTCACGGTATGTCGGCAGCGGCCAGAGGTCGTCGGCGACAATTTGCTCCAGTTTGTCCGCCACGGTGCGGACGGCGGTCATCGCGGGAATCACCGTGTCATTGTAGTGCCTGGCGTGAGCAGCCACATCGCCGCTGACATGATGCTCGAGGGCTTCATCCAGCTTGTCGATGGTTTCTTCCAGCTCGGCCACCAGCTCGGTGACGCTTTCCAGCGTGCCCAAGTGGGCGTTCATGCTGACGGCCTTGAGCGAAGCCGCCGTGCCGGCCAATTCGCCCTGATAGCGATACGCGGCCGGCAGGATCATGGTCTTGGCCATGCTGAGCGCGCACGACGCTTCGCTATGAATGTCCTTGCAGTACCGCTCCATGTAGATCTCGTAGCGGCTGTGGACTTCGCGCTCGCTGAGCACGCCGTACTTGCTGAACACGGCGATGTTCTTGGGAGCGAGCAGCGCCGGCAATGCTGCGAGCGTGTTTCGCAGATTCGGCAGGCCGCGATTCTCGGCTTCATGATGCCACTCTTCCGAGTAGTTGTTGCCGTTGAAGATGATGCCTTTGTGCCTGGCGGCGATCTCCTGTACCACCTTTTGCACTTCGGCGTTGAGCTTGCCTGGGTCTCCGCCCGTGCCTTGCTCCAGCCTGGTGGCGATGTAGTCAAGACTCTCGGCGACGATGGTGTTGAGCACCACCAGCGGACCGGCGATCGACTGGCTCGAACCAACCGCGCGGAACTCGAATTTGTTGCCGGTAAAGGCGAACGGGCTTGTGCGATTGCGGTCGCCGGCGTGCTTGGGCAGCGGCGGCAACGTGTCGACACCCACGGTGAGCGTGCCGGCTTGCTTGCTGGACTTTGCGTCCCCCTTTTCGAGTTGCTCAAAGATGTCGGCCAACTGATCGCCCAAGAAGATGGAGATGATCGCCGGTGGAGCTTCGTTGGCGCCCAAACGATGGTCGTTGCCGCTGAAGGCCACGGCCACTCGGAGCAGGTCGCTGTGCAGATGCACGGCACGAATCACCGCCGCGCAGATCACCAGGAACTGGGCGTTGTCGTGCGGGGTTGCACCCGGCTCCAGCAGGTTGCCCAGGTTGCAGCCCAGCGACCAATTGACGTGCTTGCCACTGCCATTGATGCCGGCAAACGGCTTCTCGTGCAGCAGACAGGCCATGCCGTACTTCTTGGCCACGTTTTGCAAGGTCAGCATGATCGCTTGCTGGTGATCGGTCGCCACGTTGGCGTTTTCATACACCGGGGCGATTTCGTACTGTGACGGGGCAACTTCGTTGTGACGGGTCTTTACCGGCACGCCCAACTTGTACAGCTCGCGCTCGGTCTCCAGCATGCACGCCAACACGCGCTCGGGAATCGCTCCGAAGTATTGATCTTCAAATTCCTGACCCTTGGGCGGCTTGGCGCCAAACAGCGTGCGGCCGCAGGTGATCAGGTCGGGCCGGCTGAAGTAAAAGTTGCGATCGATCAAAAAGTATTCCTGCTCAGGACCGGCCGAGGCCATCACGGGCGTCGTGTCCTTGTGACCGAAAAGCCTCAGAATTCGCGTGGCTTCCTTATTCAGCGCCTGCATCGAACGCAAGAGCGGCGTTTTCTTGTCCAGCGCCTCGCCCGTCCAGGAGCAGAACGCCGTGGGAATGCAGAGCGTGGTGCCGTTCGGATTCTCCAGAATGTACGCGGGGCTGGTCGGGTCCCAGGCCGTGTAGCCGCGGGCTTCAAACGTGGCCCGAATGCCGCCCGAGGGAAAGCTGGATGCGTCCGGCTCGCCCTGAATGAGCTCCTTGCCGCCGAATTCGGCGACGGCGCTGCCGTCGTCGGTCGGATTCAGAAAACTGTCGTGCTTTTCCGCGGTGATGCCCGTCAGTGGATAGAACACGTGGGCGTAGTGCGTGGCCCCCTTTTCGATGGCCCAATCCTTCATGGCCAAGGCCACGGCATCGGCAATATTCGGCTCAAGCCTGGCCCCGTGCTTGATCGTCTTTTGCAAGGCTTTGTAAACGGGCTTGGGAAGGCGATCCTTCATGACCTGATCGCTAAAAACATTCGCGGCGAAAACCTCTCCCGAGGGAGTCTTGCGAAAGTCCAAGGCCGCGCCATTCGAGTGATAATTGGTCACGGCGGCAATCGCATCTTGTCGTGCGTTCTTCAAGGCATTTCTCCTAAGCGAATCAGAAGGACAAAAAGGACACCCTGGTGGCGCGATCGCGCAGGACAATCCGTGGGGGGGCTAACGCAAGTGGCGTGCCGGAGGCCCGCCAAACCCTGGCGAATCGTTGCAACGCGCGGCAGCCGACGGAAGCATCACAACTTAGCAAAACCGCACGGGCTTGCAAGGGCCCGACAACCGCAGCCACGGCCATTCAGTTATCCGCTGTAGGGCCGGCTGTGCGGGCCGGATTCGCGTGACTTTCCCATCCACGGCCGGCAAAGCCGGCCCTACCAGGTTGCCGAATGTAGAACACTGCAAGGGCCCAGCAACCGCAGCCAACGCTGCCACTTACCCCAAACCTTGCAGGTATCATGAAGGGAGTTGCTCAGGTTCATTCCGTCCTAACGGATGATCTGGAAACGACGGGCATCCCCCTTGAGGTTCCACGACCGCTCAACAGAACAAAATCACCTCTGGCGACAACAACCGTGGATGCTGATAATCTCACGGTCGGGCCCCGCAGACTCCTGATTCCTGGTTTTTGATTCCTGACTCCGCAATGGCTGAACTTGGCGTCAACATTGATCATGTGGCTACCGTGCGACAGGCGCGGCGCACGAACGAGCCCGACCCGGTTTGGGCGGCAACACTCGCGCAACTGGGGGGCGCCGACGGCATTACCCTGCATTTGCGCGAAGACCGCCGGCACATTCAGGACCGCGATTTGCGAGTCCTCCGCGAGACGGTGACCGTCAAGCTCAACCTGGAACTTGCCTGCAATCCGGATATCGTGACCATCGCCTGCCAGACCCGTCCCGACCAGGCGACCCTGGTTCCCGAGAAGCGCCAGGAGCTGACCACCGAAGGGGGGCTCGAAATTGTCACCCACCGCCAGCGCGTGGCGGATACGATTAAACGGTTGCGCGATGCGGGAATCATCGTGAGCCTGTTTCTCGACCCGGAAGAAAAGCAGATCGCGGCAGCGGCGGGCTTGGGCGCGCAAGCCATCGAATTGCATACCGGTGCCTACGCCGAGGCGACCGGCGAGGAAGGCAAACAAGCGCTGGAGTTAGCAAAGCTTCGCCGCGCTGCGCAGCAAGTGCTCGATCTGGGCCTGACGCTGCACGCCGGCCATGGCCTGACGTATCGCAATGTGCGGCCGGTCGCCGCGATCGCCGGAATATCGGAACTTAACATCGGGCATAGCATTGTGGCCCGAGCGATCATGGTCGGCTTCGAGCAAGCTGTGCGCGAGATGAAGAAGCTCGTGGAGTGAGTCTGTAGGAGTTTCGCCTTGAGGCGGCAATTCGGCACCGCCTGAAGGCGGAACTTCAGCGCGATTGGGTTTACACTTCGCGGCAGGCGCGCTATTATTTTTTTCCAATCCATCTGTCGCGGAGCCGATCCATCATGCCCACCCGAGCCGAAGCGTTCGCCGGTCTTTCCGTAGCCATTACCACTCCGTTTCGCGATGGCCAGATCGATACTCAACTGCTTCGCGCGCAAATTGAGTTTCAAATAGCGGCTGGCACGACCTGCCTGGTTCCGGTGGGCACGACGGGCGAATCGCCGACCTTGAGCCACGACGAACACGAGCGCGTGATTGCGTCGGTCGTCGAAATCGCCGCCGGCAGAGTTAAAGTCATGGCCGGTACGGGGTCGAACAGCACCTCCGAAGCGTTGCGGCTCAGTAAGTTCGCTCAGAAGGCAGGGGCAGACGCGGCACTCGTCGTCGGACCCTACTACAACAAACCCACGCAGGAAGGATTCTATCAGCACTTCAAGGCGTTGGCTGAGGCGGTGGGAATTCCGATCTGTATCTACAACATTCCCGGCCGCACGGCGAAGAACATCGAGCCGGAGACGATCATCCGCATGGCTGAGTTGCCGAACATCGCCATGCTCAAGGAAGCCACCGGCTCGATGGATCAGGCCTCGCAAATTTTGCAGAGCACGAATCTGACCGTGCTCAGCGGCGACGATAGCCTGACGCTGCCGCTGTTGGCACTGGGTGGTCGCGGCGTAATCTCCGTGGTGGGTAATATCGTGCCGAAGGACGTGATCGCGCTGATCAAGGCGTTCGACGCTGGCGATTGGGCGGGGGCGCGCAAGTGGCACCGAAAACTATTCCCGCTCTGCCGTGACATGCTCGGACTGTCAACCAATCCAATCCCCATCAAAGCCGCGATGAAACTGCTCGGCCGCGACCCCGGCGAGTTGCGCATGCCCATGACGCCGCTCGACGGGGATGGCGAATACAAGCTCCGTCAAACACTGGCCGCCTATGGGCTGCTGTGAAGCAGGAGGTCGGGAGCAAAGATCAGCGAGTACGATGCCGCCGAGCGGCGGCGATGCCGACCACACCTATCGCCAACAGCAGAAAGGAACCGGGTTCAGGGATGATCTCGTACCCGATCAGATCCAAAGCGCGGAAATCCGGGAAATCGACCAGTTCCACGAGACCCGTGCTCAAGGAGGGGTCCATGACGCCGATCAGCGTACCGCTGAGGGCGTCATCGCGCCAGTGGCTTGCCTGACGAGCATCGCCGGTGAGGCGCCCCGTCGACATTCGCCATTCGTTGGCAATTTCGTCGGTGTTGGCGGCAACGTTGGGCTGAATACTTCGCGGAAACGTGGCGAATTCAGCCACCGTCGCGGGATCGTTCGCTGTGCCCTCTTCAAAGCGGAACAAGTCCAGCGGAGAAACGTCAACTGCGTCCGGAGTGCCAGCGTTGACAAGGGGATCAATCACATCAACGAAGGAGAAAAAGCCAAGTGCATGGCCGATTTCGTGCGCGGCGACGGTCTCAAAATCAGTTTGGCCGGCCGTGACGCCATCCGAGTTATCAAAATCGAAAGTGAAATTGGTGCTGAACCTAATGGTGGCGTCATTCGTCGTAAACGCAATTCCGTCGAGAAGTGCCGTCGAGAACCCCATGGCTTTGAGGTTAGCTTTGGTGGCCACAATATCGCCAGTAAAGCTGAACCCGACTGGCAATAATCCCGAAAACCCTGCCGCGGTGGGAACCGACGCAACAATCGCATCGTCCGCTTCGTCCGCGGCGTCCGCCACCATGGGACCTCGAAGGGAATCGTAAGAACCGGTGATTAACACGGGTACCGTGGAACCGAGGATTCCCGCGCCAAGCGATGCCAAATCCGCATTGATTTTGACGGTGATCGGATCGGCAATGCGGTTTTCCCACTGCAGGGCCGCGCGATTGAAGGCGGCCAGTGCGGGCGCATTGCCAGCCAGCGTTGCGCCTGCGTTAATCTGGATGTCAAAGGTTCCCAGATTCAGCGTGGGCCCCGACGCAGAAGTCAGTCCAGCGCCGGAACCTGAATCTAAACCACTGCCGGAACCTGAGTGGAAAATACTTTCCTGCACCGAGGCGAGATGGAGCCCCGTATTCGATGTGACCCGCATACCGAGCACGACCGAGTCAGATTCAATACCCCTCTCCGATAGCAGGGAGCTGATCTCCAGGGCGGAGAGGGTGGAAGCGCGCAACAAGAATGTCATCGTAAGCAAATGGCGAGCAAAGGATGTCTTCATTAGACCACTATTCAACGACAAAAGATGAAACGTAACATAGAACAGGCATGCTCAGGTCGTGCGCATCCGTCAACCGAATCTCGTTGTCGTAATCCAAGTGTCGTGGCACGGTGGTGCGGCCGGAGTTGCCCCTCAACTGACCAAGAAGGACGTTAAAGCGATGCTAGCTAGCACGCGACTCTAATGTCAAAAATTTTTGTTGGCATGCACGATAGGGTGCCGCGAACCGGTTTCCCCAATGGCAAAACACCAAGAAAACCGTGAAAATCTGCTGCTGGAGGCCAAATCGCTCGTCGAGCGGGTTGAGCTTTCCGTCGCTGGAGAAAGGGAACCGGTCGTGGCCGGATTCAGGCGGGAGGGCGCCTTGAGCGTCTTTTTTGCCTCCGATCCGGTGTTCCAGTTCAACTCGGAAAAAGCTCTCCGGAGGGCGTTTGTCAACGGGCTGCTTTATAAGGCCGAGTCTGGCCGACTCGCCAGTCTCGACCGTCGGCGATCCGCCAGCGAGGTTGTTCTCGCTCGCCACGATCTTTCAGACGCCGAACAGACGGCGTGTCTGTCCGCGGCCGGCGCAAGACTCGGTTCGCTTCGCGACGCGCTGGCCAAGAATGCGTTTCAAGTCGTGGACCAGGTTCCGCCGAAAGCGGATGTTGTCGGGCGATTATCCGCGTGGCTTGGCGCACTTAAGTTTCCCATTAAGGTCGCCAATTCACCGCGCGTAATGTAGTAGGCACTCGCCGTGCGCCGCAACCGAATCGCCAATAACGCCGGGCACCAATTTACACGGCAACACTCTGCCAATTCCGATCACTGTCCACTTGTCGCGTCCGCTCGCACTTCTGCGACGGCACACGGAGTGTGCCTGCTACGTAGCAGGCATACTCCGTATGCCGTAGCTGACCTTCCCATTTCTATCGAATACGAGGGTCAAAGGTTCGATGAAGGATGTCATTACCCGAATCGTCTGCGGCGAATTGGGAGTCCCCCTCCGTGGCTCCGTGCCTCTGTGAGAACCAAGAAAGAGCGATCCCAAACAGATTATCTCACGGAGCCACAGAGACACTCAGATGCATGAGAACGAGATTGGAACGTTGATCGTCGACAGCGCGATGCACTTGCATCAGGATCTGGGACCGGGACTGCCGGAGACGGTGTACGAAGGAACTTTGGCCGCCAAGCTGCAAAAGTGAGGATTGTTGGTTGAACGTCAGGTTCCCATTTCCATCGAATAGGAGCGGCCGTCACGGGCCGGGGGACTGGCTCATTTTACCGGCGAATTCAAGAAGGGTGTCTCGTGCTGTTGGGTGGTTGCCCAACGTGGTTCCCGGAAAATGTGCCCCCTCTCTTGGCCCGTGAACGGTTACGATTTTCGCTTGCACTCCCGCTACGGCACGACCCAAAGGGCACCCAGTGTGCCTGCTACTTAGACTGGCAACTCGGTGACTTCGACCTCCGCCGGACCGATGTTGGAAGCCAGTCGCGCGCCGGGCGCATTGAAGCCCCGACGGACGTATCCCAGCGCCAAGGGCGAATTGAACTTCGGCGACCAGGTGGAACTGCTCACCGTACCCACCGATTCGTCCCCCGCAAGCACCGCAGCGCCGACTTTGGGAATGGTCGACTGCAAAAAGCGCAGACCCACCAGCGTTTTGTTCACGTGCCCCAGCGCATTGATCCTCGCAACCGTCTCCTGCCCCAAGTAACAGCCTTTCGTGAAGCTGATCGCGCGGTGGTCACGGGCCACCTCTTGCGGCAGGTTGTTCTCGGTGATGTCGTGACCAAACCGTGGAAAGCCGGCCTCAATACGCGCCGCCTCAAAAGCTTCGTGCCCGCAGCGGTGGGCTCCCGCTTTCTGCAAGAGCGAGCCGACCTGCATGTAATCGCCGCGCTGGCTGTCGACGAGAAACCCGACGGGCCCGGCCAGGTCGACGCGCCGAATCCACACGGTGGTGTGCGAAATCGTGGCGATGCTGCTCGACAAGAGTTTGGTCGGAATCTCGCCGTGCGAAAGCGCGGATTGCAGCACTTGCTCAGCGCGAGACCCTGCCAGTAGCCAACCGGCCCAATCGTTTGAGCGGTCGATGATCTCCACCTTTTCACGAACCAGGTATTTGTCGAAGTGTCTGCGCAACTTTTCGCCCTGCGCCGCAACGGTTTCGATCACCAGCGAGGCACCCTCGGGGTCCGAACCGCTAAACACGAACACAAATGCGAGTATCTTGCCTTGGATGGTGGTCATGAACGCCTCGCAGCCCGCCGATGGCTCGAGCTTGCGGATGTCGTTGGTGCAAAGATTGTGCAGAAAAGCGGCTCGGTCCGCTCCTTGGAGTTCGATCTTCGTGCGTTCGGCGAGATCGACCAGTCCTGCTCCCTGAGTCAGTGCTTCGTATTCGGCGAGCCAAGGCAGATCGGTCATGGTCGTGTCTCCGCGTTCAACAGGAAATCCGAACTTCGCGATTCGGATTTCGGATTTGAGTTCGTATCGGTTTCCTTTTGCGGCCTGGCCACCGCGTGCTGCGCATTGGCAAGCAAAATGCACGAATCATGCCGCGACACCAATCGAGCCAACTCAGCGTCGCTCCCCACGTGGGCGATCCCCAGGTCTTCCAGCAAGGCATCGTCGAGCCGGCTGATCAGGTACAGTGGACCTCGCTCAATCGCCTGCGCCAACTCGGCGGCAACCAGCGAATCGACCGGCCGCTCGCGGCCAATTTCGCGCAGCACGTGTTCCACGTCGTCCGCATTGCAGAGTTGTTGCGTGCCGGGCCCAAGTTCGGCGGCCAGGTCAGTGCACACCGCGATCGCGCCGTCGGACGTCACGGCTTGCGACGCCGCCCAGAGGGCCCGCGCTAGGTTCTCCCAAGTCTGTGAACCCGCGTCCCCTTCCACCGCCGCCACCACCACGCTCGCGCGGTGCGGCACCCTGAAGCTCCAGGCCGCTTCGCACAATTGCTGGCTGCGGGCAAATACCAGGTCCGACCGACCGGCGACAATGTGCAAAAGATCCTGGCCACCCCCGGGCACCACCTCAACGGCGAACAGCACGCCGAGCAGCCAGTTCACTTCGTCGGCCAAGGCACGCAGCTTCTCGCGGCGCCGGGCCGAGTCGAGCAGCCGCGGCGCTCGATAGCGCTGCGTGAAATGTTCGTCGGAAAATGCTGACAACACGCGTGCCGCGGGACCCGTATCGCCAAGCGACGCGCTCAGCCTGGCCACAACCACAGGAATGACCACGTCTGCCTCGCAAATGGCCCGATCCAGGTAGATGGGTTTGCCGCTGGCGGAGGCCGCCAGATACGACAATTCGTCTCGATTGGCGGGATCGTGCGACCGCAAGTGCACCTGCGAACGAATATCTGCCGCAAGCAGCGCGCGGGGATCGCCCGCGCCGTCGGTTTCATCGGCCGGCGTTCTCACGATGGTTATGTCGCACGGCTCGATGCCTGCCGCCTGCAGCACGTCCACGATGCCGGCAATCAGCAGTGCCCCCTGAGGGACCGCATGATCGAGCGCGATGGCCACTTTATCGCCAGGCACCACCGACCTGGCAAGCGGCGGAAAATCGAGCGGCTGCTCGAGCGCCGCACGCAACGCCGCGGCAAGATCGTCAAGCGGTTCACCGCGCGGAGCATCGCAATGCGCGACCAGGGCATCGGCCTTCAAGTCGAGCGTCAATTCCGAATCGATACCATAGCGTAATTTCGCAAGCATCTTAGCAGGCACACTCCGTCGGCCGTTGCCCTCCTTCGAATGCCACCGCAAACGCAGTTCCAGAGATTTCGGCGGGAAATTCCCCCAATGCGCGCTTCGGCGGCGGCACGCGGTGCGTGCCTGATACCTTGATCTTACGATTCCCTTTCGCAACAGGTCAATAAGCAAGCTTTACGCATTGCGACTTGCTTCGCCATAATGATCGCGCAAGGAGCCAACGTCGTTTTTTCAGGATGACCCGACCATGTCGCAATTTTCCGTCTCGAATCGCGTTTTGCAAGTGAACCTGTCATGGGCATTCCTGCTTGGAGTGCTGCTCACCAGCGGATGCGAGCCAAAGCCTGCTCGAGACGTATCCGCGCCCCGCACAGAGGACCCCATCGCAGATTCCGCCCGCAGGATTCTCGGCGCCGTTGCCGAAGCCTACTCCTCGGCCAAGAGCTACGAAGACGTGGGCGAGCTGTACGTCGAGGCCGAAAGTCAGGGGCAGAAGCAGACGTCTGGGCCGAACGAATACACGACAACATTCGAACGACCCAATCGGTTTCGCGTGCACGCGTTCGGTGTGATCGCCATGAGCGACGGAGAACTGCTACGGGCAGTGGTTCCTGGAATCGAGCAGATCCTCACGCTGCCGGTTTCCTCGAAGGTGGAAATGGACGACCTGCTGAGCGACCGAATTCTGGCCGAAGGTCTGAGCAGCGGCCTCTCCGTCACCTTGCCGCCGCTAAGGCTGCTGACCGGCGACAAACAGTTGCCGGGGTTTGGTCCTAAGGCCCGACTGATCCAACTCAGTGACGCCAAGATTGACGACAAGACCTATCACCGCGTGGAAGCAGCCGGCGAGGAGGGAAAAACAGTTTACTGGGTCGACCCGAAAACCAACCTGTTAGGCCGCGTCGAGTTTCCGATTGAGGCAATCCTCAAACAGCAGCCGGGCCAGGCGGACAGTCTGAAAATCTGGGCCGACTTCAAAGGTGCCCGCTTCGACGATGTGATTGCCGCCAAGGCCTTTGAGTTCGAGGCGCCGCCGAACGCCCCGTTGGTCAAACGCTTGCTGCCGCCACCACCGCCCCCTCCGTCTCCGCTGGTGGGACAAGAAGTGGGCCAGTTCGCATTCGACCATTTGCAAAGCGAGGGCATGATCGATGGCGCGGCCGTCTTGGGCAAAGTGGCGGTATTCGACTTTTGGGCCACCTGGTGCGGGTATTGTTTTCAAGGCTTCCCCAACCTGCAAAAGGTCTTCGACAAGTTTGCGGACAACGACAAGGTCGCGGTCTACGCCGTCGATACCGACGAAGCGAGCGTGAACGATGATGACGTGAAGAAATCGTTTTCGGCCGCCAAACTGCGACTGCCGATCGTCCGCGACCGCGAAGAGTTCAACAAGCAGGCATTCGACGTGCGAGGGTTGCCCACCTTGGTCGTCATCGACGGCAAGGGCATCATCCAGCATGTCCACGTTGGTTACGATCCGGAGTTGGAACCCAAGCTGACAAAGGTCATCGACGAACTGCTCGACGGTAAAGATCTGGCCAAGGAAACGCTCGAAGCCCACGAGGCCCAGCGCAGCAAATACGAAGCAGACCTCAACGAGGCGTTGATCGGAACAACATCGACCGTCGAAGTGCCGCAATCCAAAATCGCTGACCGCAGCGAGCCGAGCAAACTCAAGCTCGAACCTCTTTGGACGGCCGAAGACGTCGGCGCTCCGGGCAATCTGCTGGTTTTCGAAGAGCCGAGGGAAGAGCCGACGATTTACCTGCTCAGCGAATCAAAAAAGATCGCGCGGCTAAATTCGTCGGGGAAAGTCGTCGACAAGATCGACCTCAAACTGCCCGAGGAAGTCGGCGTCAGCTCACTGCGAACCGCGACGAACGCGAGCGGCGAGCGGTTTTTCGTAGCTTTTGCCAGCACGCAGCAGCAGTTGTTCCTCTTCGATAAGTCCTGGAAGCCTCTGCTGGCATACCCTGAAAGCCGCCATTCCGGTCTCTCCGACGTGCAACTCGCCGATCTGGACGGTGACGGCCAGCCCGAGATTCTCGTGGGCTATTGGGGCGTCGTCGGCGTGCAGTCCGTGTCGCTTTCGGGAGAACGGAAATGGTCGAACCGCCAATTGGAAAACGTGACACGGCTGGCGATCTCCGATCCGGCGGATGACGGCACACGTTTTGCGCTGTGCGCCAATAATCGCGATTTCATCACGCCCCTCGACCACGCTGGCAAAGCCCAAAAGGAAATCGCGGTCGCCGGCCAGACGCTCTTTGCGCTGTACGCGGCCGATCTTGACGGCGCCCCTCCAGTGGAATTGTGTGCGCTCAGTTCCAGCGAAGTCGGCGTGGTCACGGCCATCGGGCTGAACGCAATGGGGGACTCGCTGTGGAACAATCCGTTGCCACACGGCCTCCACAATCAACCCGTGGAGTTAGTCACGCCCGGCCGCTTGCCCACCACCGACGACAGCACGCAGGGTGTCTGGCTCCTGGCCGGCCCCGACAGCTCGATTCAGGTCCTCGCCGCGGACGGCTCGTTGATCGACCGATTCAACTATGGCGAAGAACTAACGGGCATAGCCACTGCCACGCTCGACGGCGCGCCGGCCTTGATCGTGAGCTCGAAAAACCGCATCCAGGCGTGGAAGGTGAAGTTACAAGAGTAGCTGCTTTCGCGGTGGCATCCGCCGTAGGGCCGGCTGTGCCGGCCGGAATTGAGTGACTTGCCGACGACGCAATCGTCCTCCCTCACCCCCGCCGGGCCGATCAGTTGTCCGCCGTAGGGCCGGCTGTGCCGGCCGGACTTGAGTGACTTGCCGACGACGCAATCGTCCTCCCTCACCCCCGCAGGGCCGATCAGTTGTCCGCCGTAGGGCCGGCTGTGCCGGCCGGATTCGCGCGACTTTCCCATCCACGGCCGGCAAAGCCGGTCCTACCAGGTTGCCGACCGTAAAACACGGATTGGTCGTGCTCACCCCCGCCTTTGGTTGCAACCCTCGGCAGCCGCGGTACAATTTAGTTTTGAACCGGAGGTGTCTACTTTCCCGCCACAAACGGGGGTATCTCCGACGGCCCTCATTTTTTCCGGCCGATCGTACGGACGACTTCATCCAAGGAGTTCGTCATGCGCATTGCGGTTGCCGAACATGACTCGGGCACTCAGCCGTTCGAATCGAACGGTCATTCGCTGGCACCCTACCCGGGCATCGCGACCACCTGCGACGGCGCCGAGGCAGTCGTTCACGTCGAGACGCGAGTCGCACAAGCTGCCGGCGCTTATCCCATCACCAGCTCAACCACGATGGGGAGTGGTTTCAATAGCGCCGTCATGAATGGCGAGAAGAATCTGTGGGGCGACCCGTTGATGTTCTTCGAGCCCGAAAGCGAGCACTCCGCCGCGGCGATCTGCGAGGGATTCGCCGTGGCGGGCGGTCGGGTAACGAACTTCACATCGGGTCAGGGCCTCGTGCTGATGAAGGAAGTGCTCTACACGATCGCCGGCAAGCGTTTGCCGGTGGTGATGAATATCGGCGCCCGGGCGCTAACGAGCCAGGCCCTCAACGTTCATGCCGGGCACGACGATGTGATGTCGGTCGCCGATTGCGGCTGGGGCATGATCTTCGCCCGCAACGCACAGGAGGCTGGCGACTTTTGCCTGATCGCGCGTCGCAGCGCCGAGGCCAGTTGTTGCCCGTTCTTCAGCGTTCAAGACGGGTTCCTGACGACGCACACGGTCGAGTCGGCGCGACTTCCCGAGTTGGAGTTCATGAAGGGCTTTATCGGCGACCCGCGCGAAAAGTTGATGAACCTGATGGATCCGGAGAATCCCATGATGTCGGGCGTGGTGCAAAATCAGGATTCGTACATGAAGGGCAAGCTGGCCCAGCGATGGTACTACGACCGGGTTCACCCCGCGCTGGCCGATTCGTTCGCCGAATTTGCAAGGCAGACCGGCCGGCAGTATGACTTCGTCGAGCCTTATCGCTGTGAAGACGCCGAGTTCATTTTGGTCGGCATGGGCTGTTACCTGGAGACGGCCAAGGCGACGGTCGATTACTTGCGCGACAAGAAGGGGATCGCGGCCGGCTGCTTGACGGTGTTTGTCTTCCGCCCGTTTCCCGGCCTTGAGATTGTCTCAGCCCTGAAGAATTGCCTTGCCTTTACCGTTTTCGAGCGGATGGACGATCCGTTGTCGACCACCGGCAACCATCTGACGCGGGAAATCAAGGCAGCGTTTTGCGACGCGTTCACCGGGCAGAATGGCCACACGAAGATCGGCGGCGTACCGCGTATCTATTCCGCGGCGGCCGGGCTGGGCAGCCGCGACGTGCGTCCGGCCGACATCGTGGCGGCCTTCGATAACATGCGCGACCGTGGCCCCGATTTCTTCTGCGTGGGCATTGACCATCCGCTGGCGCTCCAACGCACCGATGATCCGGACCTGCGGCCGCGCGGCGGATTCTCAATGCGCGGCCACTCGGTCGGTGGTTTCGGCTCGGTGACGACGAATAAAGTGATCGCCACAATCGCTGGCGATGTGTTTGGCAAAGACGTGCAGGCGTACCCTAAGTATGGCTCGGAGAAGAAGGGGCTGCCCACCACCTATTACCTGACCGTTGCCGATACGCACGTCAACACGCATTGCGAGTTGGAACGCGTGGATCTGCTGTGCATCAATGACCCCACGGCGATTATGCACCATGGCACGCTCAAAGGTCTGGTGACGGGCGGCGCGATTGTCATGCAGTCTCCGCATGCCGAGCCGGCCGAGTTGTGGAAGCGAATACCGGAAGAAGTGCGGCAGAAGATCCGCGAGAAAAACGCGCGCTTGTTCTATTGCGACATGGTGCAGATCGCCCGCGAAGTGGCCTCCGAACCAGACTTGCAGATGCGCATGCAGGGGATTGTGCTGTTGGGCGCGTTTCTGCGCCTCACGCCGTATACGGAAGAGAATCAGATGTCGGATCAGCAGGTATACATCGGCGTGGAGAAAGCGCTTCGCAAGTATTTCGGTAAACGCGGCGATCAGGTGGTCCAAGAGAACCTCACCTGTGTGCAGCGTGGCTACCGTGACCTCAAAGAAGTACCCCGAGAAATGATTCAGGCTGCCAACGGTTGTTGTCGCTGAGTTCGCCCGAGTGCAGAACGTCTGAATTCCGGCGAATTCCGCGACGGCAATCCGCATGAGTTGGAGGAAAACATGATCACCGCAGTGACCAGGCCGCCGTCGATGAACGAAGCCACGGCGCATGACCCGTTCAATAACAATAGCTACGGCACGTTGGTGGATCGGCCCTACA
Source organism: Planctomycetaceae bacterium (assembly GCA_005773095.1). GTDB lineage: Bacteria > Planctomycetota > Planctomycetia > Pirellulales > PALSA-1355 > SXHT01. The sequence continues at coordinate 4,911 of SXHT01000307.1, read as the reverse complement.
CACTGGTCCAGTTGCCGGTGCTCAATGTCAGCGAATTCAACGAGTGCGTCGTGCGTGGGTACGAGGCGGGCGACGCGGACGACGGGCTGCCGGCCGACTATGCCGTGGCTCGTTCGCTGGTGCCGGCGGGCACGGCCTCGCTACGCGACTTTAGCTACATCGCGCCGGAGATTCCTGAATACATTGCCGAGAACTGCACCGGCTGCATGGATTGCGTGACCGAGTGCCCGGATACGGCGATCCTGGGCAAAGTCGTCTCCGAGTCGGCCTGGGAGGCCAGGCTTGCGGCGATGCCGGAATCGGACCGCCCGATGTATCGCAGCCAATGGTCGCGAACCAAGAAGTACTACGACGGAGGCAAGAAGAAGGTGGGCGACGGTGGCATGTTTCAGATCGTCATCGACCCGTCGAAGTGCAAGGGCTGCGCCGAGTGCGTCACCGTGTGCGACGACAACGCGCTCAAGATGATCGGCAAGACTGACGAGATCATGACGACCGCTCGCAAGAGCCACCGCTATTTCAAGAATTTCGGCCCGTCCGACGACCGCTACATCAGCGACAATCTTCTGATCGACATGATGCTCAAAGAGCAGACGCACATATATACGGGGGGAGCCGGTTCTTGCGCCGGCTGCGGCGAGGGAACCGCCCTGCGGATGATGTGCGCGGCGACCGGCGCCAGATACGGCGAGCAGTGGGGCATCGTCGCGGCGACGGGTTGCAATACCGTTTACACCTCGACGTATCCCTACAATCCGTATCTGGTGCCATGGACCAATTCGCTCTTCGAGGACGCCCCAACCTACGCCATCGGCGTGCGGATGAAGTGGGATCAGCTGGGCTGGCAACACAAGCCCCTGTGGTGCCTTGGCGGTGACGGAGCGATGTTCGATATCGGCTTCCAGGCTCTGTCCCGTTTGTTTGCCAGCGGCATGAACGTCAAGGTGTTCGTGCTGGACACGCAGGTCTACTCCAATACCGGCGGTCAGGCTTCGACTTCGAGCTTCACCGGTCAGAACACCAAGATGAGCGTGCATGGCAAGGCGATTGCCGGCAAGCAGGAACGTCGCAAGGAGATCGCTCAAATCGCCATGATGCATCCGCGCACTTTTGTCGCACAGACCACGTGCGCCCACATCAACCACTTCTACAAGTCGGTCTTTGGGGCGCTTGAGTTCGACGGCCCGGCAATCGTCGTCTGCTACACCACCTGTCAGCCCGAGCACGGCGTGGCGGACAACATGGCCGGCGAACAGGCACGGCTGGCGGTCGACACCCGCGCGTTCCCGCTGTTGGTCTATGATCCGCGTGCCGGCGACACGGTCAAGAAACGACTGTCGCTGCAAGGCAATCCCAATCTCAAAGGCGATTGGTACGTGAACCCCAAGACCAGCGAAGAGATCACGTTCATCGACTTCGCCCGAAGCGAAGGCCGCTTCGCCAAACAGTTTGACAGGGACGGAAACCCGTCCGAAACACTGCTGGCCGCCAAACAGGACCGCCTGGAAAACTGGCATCTGCTGCAAGAACTGGCCGGGCTGAGGTAATTGCGGATTTCGGATCGACGCCGATCGAGTTTCTGGAATCTGCGATTTCAAATCCGCAATTCGAAATCGCACGTCGGATCCTCTCGCCATCCACCACCATCATTCGCCCGATTTGCCCGCCACGTTAAAGTTCCTCTCAATGGTCGTAATCGGCAAGTCCCGGCGATGGGCATGCAGGGCCATTCAGTGTTTTACATTCGGCAACCTGGTAGGGCCGGCTTGGCCGGCCGTGGATGGGAAAGTCACGCGAATCCGGCCGGCACAGCCGGCCCCACAGCGAATCTGGCCGGTACAGCCGGCCCTACAGCAAATCCGGCCGGCACAGCCGGCCCTACAGCGGATAACTGATTGGCCGTGGATGGGCATGTCCGCCGAGCCTTAACGAGACCGGGTCAAGGTTGCTCCCCAAGGCTTTTCGCGGTAGACTTGTACTTGACTTCGACAGATCATTGGCGATTCGACTCGTGAGATGAATCGTGGACTTTAAGCTAAATTTGCACACGGAATCGATCGAGCACGTGTATCCCGCCGTGCCGGTGGTGATCGAGCCGGGCACGACCATTCGCCAGACGCTGCGAATGATGCGCGACAAGTGTGTGGGCAGCGTGCTGATCTGCCGCGACAAACACCTGCTTGGCATTTTCACCGAGCGGGACGCGCTCAAGCTCTTGGCCGCGGGGGATTCGCTTGAGGGGCGCGTCGAGGAAGTCATGAGCCGCAATCCAACCACGCTTCGCGCCGATGACGTGGTGGGAACGGCGATTCGCAAAATGTCTTTCGGCGGCTTTCGGCGAGTACCTGTTATCGACAGCGCAGGTCGTGTTGTGGGTCTCATCCGCGCATCGCAGATCATTCACTACCTGGTTGAGTACTTTCCGAAAACGGTATACACACTTCCCCCACAACCTCATGCGATGACACACGAGCGCGAAGGAGCGTAGTTGGCCGTGGTTTGATGGTATGATGGTTATGATGGGGCGAGCGGTAACGATGGCTCCCGACAGCCTTCCCAATTTCCCACCTTTCCACCTTCCCACCAACGTATCGAAGCCGTTTATTCACGGACGAGAATTGATCACAAAATGAGCACCACCACCGAAGTAACGCCGAGTAATCGCTCCGTAAAATCGATCGTCGAGTTGGAGGACGCAACCGTCCGCTTTTGCGGCGACTCGGGGGACGGCATGCAATTGGCCGGCACGCAGATGACCAACACGTCGGCCCTGATGGGCAATGACGTGGCGACGTTTCCCGATTTCCCGGCTGAGATCCGCGCCCCGCGCGGCACGCTGGCCGGCGTCAGCGGCTTTCAGATTCACTTCGCCAGCAAAGACATCTATACGCCGGGCGACCGCGTCGATGCACTGGTGGCCATGAACCCGGCGGCGCTGGCCACCAATTTATCGGATTTGGAAAAGGGGGGAATCTTAATCGTCAACCGAGATTCTTTTGATGAGAAGGATCTCAAACAGGCAGGCTACGCCAAGAATCCGCTGGAGGACGGGAGCCTGGACAATTACCGACTTTTCTCCATCGAGATGACCAGGCTCACGCGATTGGCGGTTGAGGAGTTGGGGCTGGGCGTGAAGGAAAGCGATCGCTGCCGCAATTTTTTCTCGATGGGGTTGGTCTTCTGGTTGTACGACCGAGCGCTCGACTCGACGCTGCGTTACATCGATGAGAAGTTCGGCAAGAATCCCGCGGTTGCCGAGGCGAACCGCCGCGCGCTCAAGGCCGGCTTCAACTATGGCGAAACGACCGAAGCGTTTGTCAGTAAATTCGTGGTCAATAAGGCCCAATTGCCGGCCGGCACCTATCGCAATATGACGGGCAATCAGGCACTGGCGTGGGGCCTGATGGCAGCCGCCCATCGCAGCGGCTGCGAATTGTTCTACGGCTCGTACCCAATCACGCCGGCAAGCGACATTCTGCACGAACTGACGCGGTTCAAGAGTTTCGGCGTCCGGTCGTTTCAGGCCGAGGATGAGATTGCGGCCGTCACGTCCGTCATTGGCGCAAGCTTCGCCGGAGCGATGGGCGTGACCGCGTCGAGCGGTCCTGGCATCGCGCTCAAGCAGGAAGGCATGGGACTGGCCGTGATGACGGAGTTGCCGCTGCTGATCATCAACGTGCAGCGCGGCGGACCGAGCACCGGCTTGCCCACGAAGACCGAGCAGGCGGACTTGCTGCAGGCTTTGTTCGGCCGCAACGGCGAATGCCCGATTCCCGTGCTCGCCGCTTGCAGCCCGGCGGACTGCTTTGTGATCGCCCAGGAAGCTTGGGAGATCGCCGTGCGGTACATGACGCCGGTCATCATCCTCTCGGACGGTTATCTGGCGAACGGCTCCGAGCCCTGGCAGATTCCCGATGTGTCGCTGATGAAGCCGATTGAGATCAAACATCCCGTGGCGCGCACAAACGGTGACGCCCGGCCGTTCTTGCCGTACGATCGCGACCACCGATTGGCCCGCCCCTGGGCGCTGCCGGGAACGCCCGGATTGATGCACCGCATCGGTGGACTGGAAAAGCAAGACGTCACGGGCAATGTCAATTACGAGCCCGCGAATCACGAGCACATGGTGCGATTGCGTGCCCGCAAAGTGGCTCTCATTGCGCGCGACATTCCGTCGCTGAAGGTTGATGGACCTGCGACGGGCCGCTTGCTGGTGCTCTCGTGGGGAGGCACCTACGGCGCCTGCGCAACCGCGGTACGCGAGTCGGCCGAGCGCGGACTGGATGTAGCACACGCGCATTTGCGCCACCTGAATCCATTCCCGGCCAATTTGGGTGACGTGCTCAAGGCATATGATCAGGTGCTGATTCCCGAGCTGAACCTGGGTCAGCTGCGTCTGATTGTTCGCGGCGAATTCTTGATCGACGCCGTGGGCCTGAACAAGGTCCAAGGAAAGCCGTTCACCGTGTTCGAAGTGATGGAGAAGATTGCAGAGTTGGCCAGCTAAAGTCCAACTAAAGTCCAACTAAAGTCCAACTAAAGTCCAGCTAAAGTTCAGCTAAAGTTCAGCTAAAGTTCAGCTAAAGTTCAGCTAAAGCAAATCACGGGCCGCAAGCGCCCCTGCTTAAAACCGAGACGACTATGACTACTGATTCCGCATTGCCCGTTTTAACTGCTCAGAGCTTTGCCAGCGACCAGGACGTGCGCTGGTGTCCTGGTTGCGGCGATTATTCTATTCTGGCCCAGATGAAGAAGATCCTGCCCGGCCTGGGCGTGCCGCCGGAGAGGATGGTATTCATCTCGGGCATCGGCTGTTCCAGCCGGTTCCCGTATTACATGAACACGTTCGGGTTCCACACCATTCACGGTCGCGCGCTCCCGATCGCGACGGGCATCCGGCTTGCCAATCCG
>SXHT01000037.1 GCA_005773095.1 Planctomycetaceae bacterium | reverse complement strand
TCCGTGGTCGAATATCCATGGAGCAACGTGGTGTTAAGTGCGCAGGTTTTCTCGAAGGTGGATTTGGTCGAGGATTGCTGCGTTGTACGCGTCAATCGGTTTCATGTCGGGATAAAACGGCTGAGCAGCTTCGCCACCTTCTCTGATGGCGATGTGGCTGCCAATTCCGGCGCCCCATTCGTCGAATACGACCAACTCTTCGGCCGTGATCGGCGCTGCGCCGGTCAGGTTGGCATGCGACAACGGCACCACCAGTTTGTAACTTGCACCCGCTAAACTCGGGTGCGAGCGATTCAAGGTCACGCTGCCGATAATCTCGCCGATTCGCATAATTCGATGGCTGTTTCGGACCTGCCGGCAGGTCGCCTGAGGCCCGGCGATCATCCTTGGGGTGACCTTGGATGGGTAGGGGTTGAACTCCCGACCGCGCTCCATTTATTCATCCACAATCCCCATCACGCTCCAGCGGACGGGGGTGTTTTCATTTTTCAATAAAGTTCTCGTGCCCTTGCCGTCGCTGGTCATGAGCACCTGTTCGCCGGCGCCGGCGCCGAGCGAATCAACGGCCAATACGGGTTCGCCGTCAGGCGTCCGGCCATCGGCCAGGTAGGGCTGCACGACGAGCAACTTCCAACCGTTGAGGGAGGGATGCTTGACCGTCGCGGTGGCCGTGCCGATGACGAAGCCGACTTGCATTTATGGTTTTCCAATAATTCTTAGGTCATCAATCAGTGAACATCGCCGCTCGCGCGTGAACGTCAGCGGCGTCGTTACCCCTTCACCCGTCGGCGTGGCTATCGAGAACGACAAGTATCCCTCGCCGCCCAAGCCGACTGCAGCCATGCTGGGACCGTTCTTCACAAACAGCGTGGTATCAAGCGCGCGGCCCATCCTGGTCATGTTGCGCACATTGTTGCTGTGAATGATCGCCGTGTGTCGGAAGCCGTGTTCGTAATGCTTCGCCTTGGCGATCGCCTCATCCGCGTCGCGGCAGCGCACGAAGGGGATGAACGGCATCATCTGCTCGACCGCCACAAACGGGTTGTGCTCGTCGGTCTCGCCGAAGATCAGCTCCACCTCGGACGGAATGGTTTTGCCGATGGCCTTGGCCAACAGCGCCGCGTCTTTGCCAATGAAGTCTTTCGCGGCCACCTGATGTTGATGATCGCCTTCGCCGATGCGGGTAATGGCCAGCTTCGTGAGCGCCTCGATCTCCCGGGCATTGAGTCTGACCGCGCCGGCGCGTTCCATCGCGGACATCAATCGGTCGAAAACGCTTGCGACCACGAAGATTTCCTTTTCGGAAATGCACAGCAAGCCGTTGTCGTACGCGCCCCCCTGAATGATGCACCGTGCCGCACGATCGAGATCGGCCGTTTCATCGACAACCACGGGGGGATTTCCGGGCCCGGCAACGACGGCTTTCTTGCTTGATTGCAAGGCGGCCTTGGCCACCGCGGGGCCGCCGGTGACGCAAATCATTTTGACGCCTCGATGTGCGAACAGGGCGTTGGCCGATTCAATGGTCGGCTCGGCGATCAGGCAGATTACGTTGTCGATGCCCAGATCGCGCTCGATGGCTTCATTGAATCGCCGCACGCCTTCAGCGGCCACGCGTTTGCCACCGGGATGTGGATTGACGACCAGCGTGTTGCCGCCGGCGATCATGCTGACCGCATTTCCGGTGACGGTGGGGAGCGAGTGCGTGACCGGCGTAATCGCGGCAATCACGCCAAACGGCGCATGTTCAATCACCGCCAGGCCGTGATCGCCGCTAAACACTTCGCTGCGCATGAACTCCACGCCGGGGGTGCGTTCGCCGAGGATCCGGAGCTTTTCGATCTTGTGCTTCAAGCGACCAATTTTGGTCTCTTCCATTTCCATCGTGCCCAATTCCACGGACTGGTCGATGGAGATGCGGCGGATATGGTCGATGATCCGTTTGCGGTCTTCGATCGTGCGATCGCTCAACTCGTCGAAGGCATGCGTAGCCGCGGTGACGGCTTCATCGACGCACGTGAAAACGCCATGGCGGCCCCGGAAGCTCTTGCCGTTGCCGCCCGGCGGCGGGGCGGCGCCGCGGGCGCCCTTGCCGATTTCGGCCAGAACTTGTTGCACGACGTTGCGGATCAGGTCTTCGCTGGCTTGCATAGTCGGGATTACTGCTCGCGGTTAAATACGTTGACGCCGTCGATGTGAACGGCGTCGATGATTCCGACAATGACCGTGTCGATCGGCAGATTCTTGGTTTCCGGTGTTTGGCGGGCGCTCGAACCTTGGGTGATCAGCACAAACTCGCCTTCACCCACGCCCACGGTATCGACCGCGACAAACGTGCGCCCCGTGCTGATCAGCCGGCTGCGATCGCCTGCGTCGATACGGTACGGTTCCACGATCATCAGCTTGTGGCCGACCAGCGTCACGACTTTTTGCGTGGCAACCATCGAACCGGTGACCTTGGCGATGAACATATTCGACCTCGTGTAGGTCGGATTTTCAATCCGACGGTGTTTGGACGGATGGGAAATCCGTCCTACTTTGCTATCAATAACTCCTGCGTTTGTCGGGCCACAATCAACTCCTCGTTCGTTGGCACGATCCAAATCTGCGCGCGACTTTCAGTCGCACTGATACAAGCTTCGCCATGGGCCGAATTGTTCCTGGCTTGATCGAGCACGATGCCCAACTCCTGCAGGTCCGCACACACGAGGGAGCGAATATTGACGCCGTTCTCGCCAATACCGCCGGTGAAAATGATCGCATCCGCGCCGCCGAGCGCCACCAGCATCGACCCTAGGTATTGGCGTATTCCGGCCACAAACACATCCAGCGCCAGACGGGCCCGATCGTTGCCTTTCGCGGCGGCTTCCTCCAGGTCGCGCACATCGCCGCTGACGCCGCTGAGTCCCAGCAGTCCACTTCGTTCTGCCAGCTCATTCAAGACTTCTTCCAGCGACATTCCGGTGGCCTTGATGATCAGCGGAAGTGCGAACGGATCGAAATCTCCCACGCGATTGTTATGCGCAAGTCCCGATTGTGGACTCATCCCCATGCTTGTCGCGATGCTTTGACCGCTGCGGATTGCGCACAGCGAGTTGGAGCCACCCAAGTGACATGAGATGATCCGCAGGTCTTCACGCCGGAGCAATTGCGCGGTCCGCATTCCGATGTACCGATGGCTGGCGCCATGATAGCCCCAGCGCTGCACGTGCTGATTCTCGGCCCATGCGTAGGGGGCCGCGTAGTACTTGCGCGCCGCGGGAATCGTCTGGTGAAATCCCGTCTCAAACGCGGCCACGAGCGGAATCTCCGGAAGCTTCTCGCTGAGCAGCCGCATGGCGTTGGCGTAGGGCGGATTGTGGGCGGGGGCGACGTGAGCCATGTCATCCATCGCGGCGAGCAGATCGGGCGTTACCCGCTGCACGCCGCCGTATCTGCCGCCAAGCACCGCCTTGAAGCCGATCGCTGCCACCTGTTTCGCGTCCTGCAAGCAACCCGACTCAGGATGCGTCAGTTGTTCGAGGCACAAGCGAACGGCCACGGCATGGTCTTTCACGTAAGTCGACAGCGCGCGACGATTGCCGGCGATCTCGACGAACACGGGGCTCTCACTCGCACCGATCCGTTCGATGCCGCCGCGCGCAAGCTGGCGCTCGTCGGCCATGTCGAATAGCCGGTACTTGAAGCTCGTGGAGCCCAGGTTGGCAACCAGGATTATCATGGTGGAAAACAGTCCGCCATCCGCAGCCCGCCGGAATGCAGCAGCTTCGCTGGCTGCTGACTGCCGGCTGCCGACGGCTCGGTTATGACAAATAGGCGGCCACGAGCCCTTCCGACGGCCGCGGGATCACGTGGCTGCCCACGAGTTCGCCCACCTGCTGGGCGGCCGCTGCGCCGGCTTCAACCGCCGCCCGCACGCTGCCGACGTCCCCTTTGACGACCGTGGTCACATACGCGCCGCCAATCGATACGCGTTTCACGATTTCCACGTTGGCCGCTTTGGCCATCGCGTCGGTCGCCTCGACTAAGGCGACCAGGCCTTTGGTTTCAACTAGTCCGATAGCATTCATGATTCGATGGTTCCTTTAAAATAATTTCTCGTAGGGTGAGACCAGCGAAGCGCAGGCCCACCCGTCAATTGCCAAGCCAGTCATTAGCCGAGACTGCCGGCCGATTTAGCCAAACGAGCGGGCAGCACGATGCCCAGGTCGTCGTGCGGTCGCGGAATGACTTGCACCGCGATGACTTCACCGATCCTCCCTGCGGCTGCCGAGCCGGCATCGATGGCAGCTTTGACGGCAGCCACGTCACCGGTCACAAAGCCCGTCACCAGGGCGCTGCCCACTTTGTCCCAGCCGAGAAACTCCACGTTCGCGGCCTTAATCATCGCGTCGGTTGCCTCGACCAGGGCGATAAACCCCTTGGTCTCGATCATGCCGAGCGCTTCGTTCGCTTTTGCCATGTCTTTACTCCAGAAAAAACAGAAACGGGTTGGAAGGTGTTCAATCTTAGTTTACTGCTTCAGTAGTTCGATCTTGGTCGCATGGTCCAGGTCGCAGGCGTTGCCTTCGTCCGTGTCCAAATGAACTTCGAGCTTGCTGGTTGCGTCGGCCCGAACAAGCAGATCCTGCAATACGACCGAGCAGGTGGATTGGATTCGCAGATTCATCCGGTCGCCGTTTTTGACGCCGTAGTTCTGAGCGTGATCAAAATTCATGTGCACGTGCCGCTCGGCGCGAATCACGCCTTCCTTGAGTTCCACGACCCCCTTGGGGCCGACAATCACGCAGCCGGGCGTGCCGCCAATCTTGCCGCTGGCTCGTACGGGCAGCTCGATGCCCAGCGAGATCCCGTCGGTAAATGCCAGCTCCACCTGGCTGGCCGGACGCGTGGGCCCCAGGATTCGCACCTCGGGCAACATCCGCCGGCGAGGTCCGACCACCATCACGGTTTCCTTCGCGGCGTAGAAACCGTCTTGATAAAGCGGTTTCATCGGGGTCAGCCTGGCTCCGGGACCAAAAAGCGTTTCCACGTGCTCGTCGGTCAAATGCACATGCCGCGCGGAGATACTCACCACCAAATTCGGCTGACCCGACCTGGCGGAGCCGTTGGATGAAACTTTTTCCAACACGAGCTCGCGAACAATGCGCTCGACGGTGGCGCGATCTAAGGTGGCGACGCTCATTCGATGTCGCGGCGGGCGAGCCCGGCCGCTAAACAGGTATCGTTGTCGTTTCACTTGCCGCCACGTGCAGGTTTACGCCCGCCGCGGTCAGTCTTTCACGCCAATCGCTTGTGATTTCGCTATCCACGACCACATGATGCACGTCGCCGAGTGGGCACAAGTGCGCCAAACTGTGATGGCCAAACTTGGTGCTGTCGACGACGACAATCACTTCCTCCGCAGCTCGCATCATGGCTCGCTCCGATTCAACCAACAGCAAGTTGCTGTTGAAAAAACCGCGATCGTTCAAGCCGGCGACGCTCATGATGGTGCGCCGCACATTCACCTGCTCAAGCATCTGCGTCGCATACGGTCCCAACATGACACCCGTGCGCGGGTAAACATATCCGCCCACCAATACCAGCTCGTGACTCTTGTTCGCGGCGAACAAGTTGGCCACGGGGAGCGAGTTCGTGACGATTTGCAGTCGCCGCCCCACCAGCCGCCGAGCCACCTCGTACGTCGTGCTGCCGCCATCCAACAACAGCGTATCACCATCCTCGATCAGCCGGACCGCCTCCGCCGCGATCGCGTGCTTCTTGTCCCACTGTGCCGGTTGCCGTTCCTCAAAATCGGGGAGCATCGGCGAGGGTCCGACGTAATACACGCCCCCATGCGTCCGTCGAGCCGAGCCTGCCTCCTCGAGAAAATCGAGATCGCGGCGAACCGTCGATTCCGAAACGTTCAATTGCTCTACCAACTCGGGCAGCGACGCGAAACCTCGCATCCGCACCATTTCAAGCATTTGATTTCGGCGTTCTTCGACAATCACGACACCAAGTCAGGCTTTCCCGCCGGACGCAAGAGCTCGCCGGACGCTTTCGCCCGACCCACTTCCAACGCTACGATTATTGCCAATAAAATGACCTAAATCAATCACCTTCTTTCACATTTCGTGACTTATTTCCATCATAGTCAGTCACATAATAGCGCAAATCATTCAATCAGAAGCACTTACAGAAAAATAGGGGTATCTGCGCAAACTTTGCGGCCTCATTGGTCTCGGCCCAATTTCGACCGAAACTTCGCTGCTGGGTACGAAATACCGACCTTGCCAGGCGTGCCGCCAATGACGCGGCCCCTTTGGGGAATTTGCCACCCGTCCACCCGTCCAGCCGTGCCCGGCGTGCAAATGCGGAACATCCGGATCCCCGACGATGCTGCCAGGCGGCCCCCCCAAACCCGCACTTCTGACCAACCTCGTGCGTCAGGAAGCGACAATTGGGCTTTAGAAAAGGGGATCTCGTCGCTTTTACAAGCGGCCCGCGATTTTTCGGATGGCATCGGGGTATGCCTCACACTCGGCCGCAAATACGCGTGCGGCAAGCGTTTCGGGCGTATCGTCGTCGAGCACCGGCACCGCGCGTTGCAGAATGATCGGGCCGTGATCGTACTCATGATCGACGAAATGAACCGTGCAGCCGCTCTGCCGAGCGCCCGACGCCAGCACGGCTTCATGGACGCGATGCCCGTACATTCCTTTTCCACAAAACGCGGGGATCAGCGCCGGATGGATATTGATGACTCGGTTGCAGAAATCCTCGGGAATCAGCACGTGCTTAAGAAAGCCCGCCATTACCGCGAGTTGTGCGCCGGACGCGCGTATCGGGTCAAACACCGCGTCGCGAAATGCTGCATCCGTTGCATACGACGTACGTTCGACGACCAGCGATGGAATCTTTGCCTCGCGGGCAACGTCGAGCCCACCTGCCCGCGGATTGCTGCAAATCACCAGCACGATATTTGCATCAAGCTTGCCCGCACGAATTTTCTCGATCAGATTACGGAGCGTGGTTCCGCTGCCGGAGATGAGCACAGCCAATTGGAGCGGAGTCACGGTTTCACCACCTTGACATACGTGCGCAGCGCGGCCGCCCCAACGTTCGTTTCTGTCGGGGAGACCCCCTTGAGAGGCCCCCGCGTTAGTTCCGACGCCAGCGTTTCGCTGCGAATGTAGTCGGCGAATTGCACCATGGCTGCGAGGATGTTGGCATCGTCGGTATCCAGGCCGACGGCGATTCGATCGGTGTATTGGCAATTGATGTCTTTACGCGCGGTCTGCACGACGTGCACTATTTCCCTGGCCCAGCCTTCCGCGATCAAGTTGTCGTTGAGTTCGGTCGAGAGCACGACCACGCAGGACTTGCCTTGTGCGGCGGCCCAGCCCGGCCGGGCCTGCAGGCGAACCTTCAAATCCTGCGAATCGAGCCGAAGGGGTTCGCCGTCGACGGTCAACGTGAGGTGGCCGTCGCTTTCCATCTTTGCCAAGAGCGCCGCGGCATCAGCATCGCCAATTGCCTGTTGGAGCGCCGGCAATCGCTTGCCGATTCGCGGACCCAATCGCTTGAGATCCGGCAGCACCGTGTAGGTGATGTACTGGTCGGCCTGTTGGGTAAACTCCACTTGCTTGACGTTGAGTTCGTCCGCGATCAGGGTGACGTGCTCTGTGAGCCACGGTTGGTGCGTGCGATCCGCGAGTATGACTTCCACCTTGGCCAATGGCTGCCGGACCTTCATCTTGGCGCCGACGCGTGCCGCTCGCCCCTGGGAGACGATCTCACGCACCAGCGCCATCCGCGCCGAGAGGTCGCGATCGATGGCGGCCGCATCGCCCGTGGGAAAATCGCAGAGATGCACGCTTTCGAGCGCGTTCTTGGGAAACTCGGCGACCGCCAGGTTCTGCCAGATCGCTTCCGCCAGAAACGGCACAAAGGGAGCGATCAGTTTGCTGGTCGTCAGCAAGCACTCGTAGAGCGTCCAATAACCATCGAGCTTGTCGGGATCGCGCTGGTCTTCGCGCCAGAACCGATCACGGCTGCGGCGCACGTACCAGTTTGACAAGGCGTCGACAAACTCGCTGATTGCCGCGGCGGAATTGTAATTGTCAAAAGCATCCATCAACTCGGTGACGGCGGCGGCGCACCGGTTCAATTCGCTCAAGATCCAACGGTCCAGCTCGCTTCGCAGGTTGGCAGGCCGATAGGACCCGGCTTGGGAAAGCTCGGCCGTGGTCAGCTGCTCAACGCTGCCGGCCTCCGCAGCCGGATCAAAGCCGTCAATGCGGGCGTAGATCACGAAGAACGCATACACGTTCCACAAACGCAACAGGAATTCGGGAATGCTGTCTTTGATCGCCTGTTCGCTGTAGCGGATCGTGGTCCAGGGGGGCTGCTGGGCGAAAAAATACCAGCGCAGCGCATCCGCCCCGTAACGGTCGAAGATCTCGTTGGGCTCGCGGTAGTTCCGCTTGCTCTTCGACATCTTCTGACCATCTTCACCGAGCATCAATCCGAGGACGATGCAGTGCTTGAAGGGGTGGGGGAAATCAAGGGAACGCGTGAGGGCCAGGGGGGGCTGTCCCTGGGCTTTGTCGCCGAACAACAGCGTGCTGATCGCCAACTGGCTGTAGAACCAGCCCCGCGTTTGATCGAGCGCTTCGCTGATGAAGTCGGCCGGGAACTGCTCGCCGAATTGCTCCGCCCCGATATGCGGAAATCCCCATTGGGCAAACGGCATCGCCCCCGAATCGAACCAGCAGTCGATCACGTCCGGCACGCGACGCATGCGGGCCCCTGGGGCGAATGGCGAATCGTACGTGATTTCGTCGATATAGGGCTTATGAATCTTCAGGTCGTCCGAAAGTTCTGGATGGGCGGCTTTGGCCTTGGTCCAGGCTTCGGTTCCGGCAAAGCCCGGCTTGTTGCGCAATGCTTCATAGCTGGCCACAGCTTCCTGCTGCCCCGTCTGCTCGCATTGCCAGATCGGCAACGGAGTGCCCCAGTAACGCTCCCGCGAAAGGGCCCAATCGACGTTGGTCTCCAGGAAGTTGCCCATCCGACCGTCACGAATGTGCTCGGGCAGCCAGTGGACTTGGCGATTATTGTCCAGCATCTGCTGTTGGAACTGCGTCGTACGGATGAACCAACTGCGACGAGGATATTGAATCAAGGGATCATTTTCCGCTCGCCAGCAGAATGGGTACTCATGCAGGTACTGCTCCTGGTGGTAGAGCAATCCGCGATGTCGCAGACTGCGCGTAATGTCGCGGTCGCAGTCCTTGACCCAGCGGCCCTGAAAATCGCCCGCTTCCGCGGTGAATTTACCATCGGGCGCGACCGCGCAAATCAGCTCGGGACCTTCGCCGGCGGCGAACTGCGATTGCTCCTCAAGCAGCACGCTGAAATCTACTTCGCCGAACGCGGGCGCCTGATGCACAATCCCCGTGCCGCTGTCGGTGGTGACGAACTCCGCGGGAAGCACTCGCCAGGCGATGTAATGAGGGTCTCCGTCCCGCCCAACGCCTTGCTTGTCACCAAGCGACTGATAGTAGTAATGGAAGGGGGGTAAATACCGCTGCCCCACCAACATTCGGCCAGTCATCTGGGATAGCACCGTCAAGGTCCGCCCCACTTTGGCGGCAATCGTTTCCACCAGCGCTTTGGCAATTATCAGCTTTCCGCCATGCTCCGCGTCTTCGACCAGGGAGTATTCCAGGTCGGGATGCACAGCGGCGAACTGATTGCTTGGCAGCGTCCAGGGCGTGGTGGTCCAGACAAGCAGGCTGGTGCCGGACTCTTTGCCCTGATCGTCGAGCAGCGGAAATTTCACATAGACGCTCGGGTCGGCCACTTCGCGATAGCCTTGGCCGACCTCGCCGCTCGAAAGCGCCGTGCCGCCTTGGGCCCACCACCAGACAATCTTGTACCCCTGATAGAGCAGCCCGCGGTCGAACAGATTCTTGAGCGCCCACCAGACGCTTTCGATGTACGACTGGTGATACGTGACATACGCTTCTTCGAGATTCACCCAGAAGCCAATTCGTTCGGTCATCCTCTCCCACTGCTGCATGTAGCGGAAAACGCTTTCGATGCACTTGTGGATGAATGGCTCCACGCCGTAGGCTTCGATCTCTTCCTTGCTATGGATGCCCAGCTCTTTGCAAACTTCGACTTCGACCGGCAGGCCGTGGGTGTCCCAACCTGCTTTGCGTTCACACAAGAAGCCGCGCATCGTGCGGTAGCGGGGAAACAGGTCTTTGATGGCCCGCGTCAGGCAGTGGCCCGGGTGCGGCAGGCCATTGGCGGTGGGAGGACCTTCGTAGAACACAAACCGCTCGGCGCCGCGGCGGCGCTCCAGCGACTTCTCGTAGATCCGGCGTTCCTTCCAGAGTCGCAGAATGCGGCTTTCCAGATCAGGAAACTTCACGCTGTTGCTGACAGGGTCGAACATTGCGCCGTAACCGTTCACGGGCCAAGAAAGGGGGAGAGGCAGATTTTCCCGGGTACCACGTTGGACAACCTCCTGACAGAACGATGCACCTCTCGCGAAATCACCGGGAAAATGAGCCACTCCCCGGCCCGTGAACGGTTACATTGCGCCAATCGATTTTTCCGGGTCAATTTGTGGACGCGAACAGTTTAGCAACCGCCGCAAGGACCGACTACCGGCGTTTGTCCACGGACGCTGTCGGTGACAAGGCCAACGTAAAGCTTTCTATCCCGGCTGCGAGCGCGAAGGGGTTTCGTTGCGGTTGGACGCTTTCGCTCGCGGCCGGGATAGAAAGCCGTTGAACTTAATCGCACACGGGACGCTGCTATGGGGTTTGTTCAACGGCCGTCGGC
>SXHT01000306.1 GCA_005773095.1 Planctomycetaceae bacterium | reverse complement strand
GTAGGCGTCGCGGAGCACGAAGTCCATGTTGTCAACCGTGTAGATCCCGCAGAACAGACTTCGCAGCAACACCAGCCAGCGCGGGGCGTCGCCGTCGGCCCCCCTCGGTCGCTGGATCAGAAAGGCGATTTGATCCGGATCCAGCACTTCGCCATCCGCCAGCCTGGTGTTGGGATTTCTGCGGATGCGGCGAAGCAGGGAGCCTAACTCGTCGCGAATGATCCTGGCCCCAAGGGTTTCATGCGTCAGACCAAAGTCGCTCAGGTAATGCTCGTCGAAAAAATGGCCGAAGGGCCCGTGCCCGACGTCGTGCAACAAGCCGGCCATCCGCGCGAGCGATTCCACGTATCCACGGCTGGGTGTCTCAGGACAGACTTCCTGCAAGCTTTCGTAGAGCACGGCAACGGCCCGACTGGCCAGGTGCATGGACCCCACAACATGTTGAAAACGGGTATGCTCGGCCGCGGGAAACACCCACCAGGCGGACTGCAACTGGTGAATTTGCCGCATCCGCTGGAGCCAGGGATGATCGATGATCTGCCGCTCGCCGACCTCGCCGGGAGTTCGCGCGGCGTCGGACACGAAGGGGATGTAGCCGTGAATCGGGTCGTGGCAGAGGTTCTCGGTGCGAAAATCGCGCATGTCCGCCAATATAGTGCTTCGCATCGCAAGGGAGTAGGAACGGCAGTAAAGTTTACCTGGATTAACACCCTAGTGCTTTCACCAATAGGAACGTACGAGTGCGAGACCTCTTGTAAGTGCTGCAAAGCGAAATCGCCGCCGGTGTCTCGCACTCACAAAATCGTTATGGGCAAAGCACTAGTTGCTCGGCACAGGTGGCCGGCCCCTCCCTCGGCGCGACCGATTCTCCGACGCATTCAGCAGACCCCCGGTTTGCCGGCGGAGGCGTTCGGAGACCCGCGTCGCGCCGTTAAACATTCCGGTTTAACCACCCTTGCGGCCTGGCTGTTATCTGATGAATCTGACTTGTCTTGGCAACCGAACTAACAACAATACGTGGACCAAGGTGGAGTTTTCCGCCTGCGCGCCTTGGCAACGGCCCCCTAGATTCCCCGCCATCCGCCGGAAGTTCCCAGGAGATCCCCTCGTGCTGCCACTTGCCCTGCGTCCTGCCATCGCATTGTTTGCCTGCTTTTCGCTGGGCCTTTCGGCCGCCTTCGCCGCTCAGAAAAGCGAAACCATCCTTCCCAACACCACCAAAGGCTACCTCTCGGTGGCCAGCGTCGATGCGCTGAAAGCTGCCTGGAACCAGACACAGCTCGGTCAATTGATGAACGATCCGGTGATGAAACCGTTTGCCGATGACCTCGCTCAGCAACTTCAAAAGAAGTGGTCGCAGACGCATCGCAAACTGGGGATCACCTGGCAAGACATGGAAGGCGTGCTTGGCGGGGAAGTCAGCACGGCCCTTGTTCAAGCCTCCGCGGACCAGGCCGCATCCGTCATAGTCGCCGATATCACCGGCCGCCAAGAACAAGCACAGGCATTGCTCGCGAGAATTCACAAGAACCTGACCGCCGACGGCGCTAAACGCACCGAGTCGCAAGCCTACGGCGTGACGTTGATCGTTTACGATGTGCCCAAGCGCGGCGACTACGATGCCCGACAGGCGGCGTTCTTTATTAAGAACGACATCCTCGCCGCTGCCGACAGCGTCAAGGTGCTCGAAGGCATGGCTAGCCGCATGGGCCGCGAGGCCAGCGACAGTCTCGCCGGCGTGAAGGCCTATTCCGAGGCCATGAGGCGTGTTGGCGAAGCGTCGGGCGACCTCATGCCGCATGCCCGGTTCTTCATCGAACCTTTTGGCTACGTCGAAGCTCTACGAGTGGCCAACGACGGCCGCAAGAAGAAAAAGGGGCAGGACCTGCTGAAGGTGCTCAAGAGCCAGGGCTTTACCTGTGTGCGAGGCATCGGAGGCTACGTCAACTTCATGGCGGACCGCTACGAGATCCTGCATCGCACGTTTATTTACGCCCCTGCCGCAGTCCCTGGCCCGGAAAAGTATGAGTTGGCCGCTCGGATGCTCAAATTCCCCAATGGCAAAGAGTTTGAGCCCTTCCATTGGATCCCCAGGGAAGTCGCCACCTACGCCAGTCTGAATATCGACATGAAGAACGCCTTCGAGTCGTCGAAGACCCTCGTCAACGAAGTGGTCGGCGACGAGGTGTTTGAAGACGTGCTCAAAAGTATCGAAGAAGACCCCAACGGCCCGCAAATCAACCTCCGCCGTGACCTGATCGCCTACCTGGGCGAGCGAGCGGTGGTGATCACCGACTACCAGTTGCCAATCACGCCCAAGAGTGAGCGAATTCTCCTGGCTCTGGAAGTGACTAATCCCGAGAACGTGGCCGCCACGATCGCCAAGAGCATGAAGACCGACCCCGATGCTCACCGTCGCGAATACAACGGCTATGAGATCTGGGAGATCGTCGACGAGGAATCCGAACTGCCCATGGTCACCATCGAGCACAGCCCGGCCTTCGCCGCAAATGTTGGCGCGGAAGAAGACGCGGAGGAAGAGCCGGAAGAGAAGAAGATGCTGCCCAACTCGGCCATCACGGTCGCTCACGGCCGGCTGATTGCGGCAACGCACCTCGATTTCCTGGTCAAGGTGCTCGATACGGTCTCCGAGCGAGAAGCCCTTTCCCATAGCGCCGACTTTGAGATTATCCGGACCGAACTCAACAAACTTGTGCCGGAAGAACACAGCCTTCAGACGTTCTCGCGAAGCGACGAAGAGTATCGGGCGGTCTACGAGCTCCTGCGCCAAGGCCGCATGCCGGAAGCCGAAACCATGCTCGGCAAGTTGCTTAACCACATGTTGGGGGACGGCAAAGAAGGCTCGCTGCGCAAACAGGAGATCGATGGCAGCAAGTTGCCCGATTTTGAAACCGTGCGACGCTATTTCGGCCCCGCCGGCATCAGCATGGTCAGCGTTGAGGATGGCTGGAACATCACCGGCTTCACAACGAGCAAAGACCTGGAGAAGCCAGCCGAAGTGGGCAGCCTGCCTGGAGAGGGCACGACGCGGTAAACGCTCGTTCCCAGACAGCGTCTGGGAACGGGGGCGCAAAATTAGAGCCGCCCCAATGACACCCCTTGGTCCCACGTGGGCGGCTCTGTCTCGTTGTTTTTCGCCGCGAAACAAGCAAGTTCGCGGTTGCTCAGACGCTCTGGTAGCGTCCCTTTCTCGGCAGATTGCCCGAGAAAGCTAATCTCCAGGGGCTCCTGCCCCCCAGAAACTCGAGCCGAAGGCTACTTCTTCTTCTTGGCCTTCTTCTTCGGGGCAGCCTTCTTGGCAGCAGCTTTCTTCTTCTTGGCCACAGTCCGTCCTCCTTAAAAAAGTTCGGCGAGATCCGTCCCGGTGACCTCCTGGTCACATAGACTTCGAGCGAGTCTCACCCTCAACTCTCTGAAAGCGACTTGCAAGTGACACACGAGTCTCTTCACTCACTTCGTCGCATAACAGACACGTTCAGGGATGTCCTATCGCATGTTTTTACAAACTCTGAATAGGAACGCAATAGCGCTTTGAAAAAATTTTTGCGATTCAGAAGTTTGTTCGACGTCGCCACTTCCCCATGCGCAAGGTTCGCCGGTCCGCGCGTGAATCATTAACAAGCGCTTGCGCACCACGATGCGATTCATCCGCCGCGACTCGTTTTCAATACAG
The DNA here is from genome assembly GCA_005773095.1 of Planctomycetaceae bacterium. Lineage (GTDB taxonomy): Bacteria > Planctomycetota > Planctomycetia > Pirellulales > PALSA-1355 > SXHT01. The sequence goes on along the minus strand of SXHT01000306.1, from coordinate 10,041 downwards.
CGCTACCGTCGTTCCGTCGCGCAATCGCGCGCTTGGTTGCAGCGCTCCAAGCTCACGGCCAAACCACCGAACGCGTTCCGGCAAACGGCAGCGCAGATACAGCGATTCCGCGAGTTTTCCTCGGGAAACATCGATGTTTCCACGATCCGTCCGGAAGTCGCCAAGCATCGCCCGCCAGGCCGCAGGAGACGCGCGCCGGCGAACATGAATGGGGTCGAGACCGTACCATTGGCGGCATGGTGTGATGAGCTTCATGCCGCGACTCTTAACCAGCGCAGAGACGCGATCATTCAGCTCGATCGCACGCTCGGTTGTCTCCAACAGGCGGAGCGAACAGCCGGGCACAAACAGGCTGCGAAAAAATTTGTAGCGGGCTGCCGAAAGTTCAAAAATATTTTCCACCGGCAGCGCCGAAACGACGGTTTGAGCGCCGAACGCGGCCAGCCGATCAAGGCATGCTTCGACCCAACCCGCAATGACCGGTACGCTGAACTCGTAAAGAATGTCGTTGCCAATGTCGGTAACCAAGGCGGTTGTCGGCAGGGGCAATGCCCTTCCCATCGCATCCCAAAGGCCGGAGGGCAGGATTCCCGGCAGTTTTCGCACCATAACGGTGCTCCAGGCCGCTCCATACGATCGGCCATGGCCGTGCGCGGCCAGGATCTCCAGGGGGGCATTCCAACGGGACCGCGCCATGGCCACCAGCGTGCCAAAGGATCGCGTTACATTGCTTGCACCGAGGATGATCAGGCGATGTCCTGGGGCAGCGAAATCCGTCACTGAAGGTTGAGCGATGGGAATTGGGGACGGCAACACGGCAGGAAAAGTTGAATGGAAAGTCTGCTCGTCCATCATCCCATCGTCCCATGACCACCGTCCCATTACCACCGTCCGCGGGCGCCTTGATACGTCTGAAAACTGTCGAAAGCCAGTGCGGCAAACATCATTCCCATGAAGGGCTGCTCCTCTTTGAAGCCGTAAATCGCCACGGCCGCTCCGGCAATCGCCGACACCACAAGCGACTTGCGCGCTCCGTCGCGATTCCAAGCCGCCATCACGGCCCGCACAATTTGCCCGCCATCCAGCGGCCAGACCGGCACAAGATTGACCAGCGCCCAAAACACGTTGATCAAGAGCATGACTGCCAGGAAGAAGTTCAGATTCTGATAAGGCAGGAAATTGACGTCGTTGCCCGTCAGGTTGAACCAGGCGTTGTTCCAAAAGGGCACCTGCGCGGGGTAGTCGTAACCGCTGGCCCTCACAGCCGCGACGCAGAACGCCGCCAAAAAAAGCTGCGCTGCCGGCCCCGCGGCGGAAACCATCACTTGTTCCGAAGTGCTTCTCCCGCCACCGCCAATCGCTAATCCGCCCATGAACGTCAACACGACTCGCGGATCCTCGCCGAATCGCCGCATCATGAAGGCATGACCCATCTCGTGCAGCAGAATTGAGATCAAGACCGCCACCTCCCAGATGAACAGCAACTTAATGTCATGGCTCGCCATCCCAAACCCAAAAATGGCCGAGCCCAGCCAGAACCAGGGGGAGACGCGCACGGGAATGCCGAACAGCGAAAAGTTCAGGTCCCACGGCGTCGTCTGTGGTTCGGAGAAATACACGTTTGAAGGCAACCATGCTGCCGTGGGTACCCATGGGATGGCTTGCGTCACGCTGCGTGCAAGCCGCATGATTCACAAGATAGCCAATCCCTCGCCACGGCCCAAGGTGTCACGGGGACGCAATCGCTCGTGGACGCCGCACTTCGAGCCGCTCCCGCGCGCCTGGAAGAGACACGCCCGCGTGGGCTATGCCACCTTGGGTCGCCGTTTCGGCCTCGCCGGCCGGCCACCGATACCAGTCCAGGACGGATCCGGCAGGAAGTGCGGACGAGGAATCGGCGTCTTCCGCTGCCGCAGCGTATTCAGAATGTATTGCGCCGCCTTGCGTGAAGCGCCTCCGTGTCCAACCCGCCGTTTGATTTCCTTCAGACGATCGACCAGTCGGTTGCGTTCGGCCGGGTGGAGCAGCCACCCTACCACGTGCCGGGCAATCTGTTCTGAACGGTCTTCCCACGTCAGGTACTCAGGGAAGACGGCTCGATAAGCGTCGGGGGAGTTTGGGTCGTACGGCGTGATGTCGGCCGGATAAAGTTCGTCCGTGGCCAGCAAGTTCACCAGCGTAATATATTTGACCCGCTTGAACCGCTCTTGCACCCAATAAGCGTATCGCGGAATCCAATACAAGATCACCGCCGGCTTCGTCTGGTACAGCAATTCGAGCGATACCGAACCGGACACCGCCAGACAACAATCGGCCGCATCAATAAGCTCCGCAGTCTTGCGGGTGAAGACCGGAATCTCCATGCCGGTCTTGGCGATCATGTCGCGTGCCAGCGCCGCCTGATGCGGCTTGAACGCCGCGACCGCAAACCGCACGCTGGGCACCGCCCCGCGAATCCGCTCCGCAGACCGCAGAAAATACTCCAGGTTGTGCTCGACTTCCTGCGTCCGCGATCCAGGCAAAATCGTCACCAGCGGGCCGGGTTCCTTCTTCAACCGGTCGATGAACTCCTGATCGAAATCCTGCCGCCGCATTTCATCAAAGAACGGATGCCCAACGAACGTGGCGTTGCATCCTTGATCCTTGAACCAACGGGCCTCAAACGGCAGGGCGGCCAGCACGTGATCGACCAACCGCCGCATCTTCTTGATCCGCCAACTTCCCCAGGCCCAAATTTGCGGCGGCGTGTAGTAAAAGACCGGGATCTTATGGACCTTTGCCCGCCTGGCAATCCACCAGTTGAAGCCCGGGTAGTCGATCAACACGACCGCATCGGGCTTGTGATGCCGAAAGTAGCGGTCGGCCCGACTCGCCAGCAGCAGAAACTTGTGAATATTGAGGATCACGCGCAGAAACCACATCACGGCAAGCCTGGTCAATTCTTCATGCAGCTTGCAACCGGCCGCTGCCATCTCGGGCCCGCCATAGCCGACCACTTCAATCTCGGGAATGCGCGTCCGCAACGCGCGGATGAGGTTGGCCCCATGCACGTCGCCGCTCGGCTCGCCAACGGAAAAGAAAAGGGTCATGCGGAAGCTCGGAACGCCGGGGAAAGCCCAGGGATGGCCATCCCTGGGCTTTGCTTGCCGCCAAGTATCGCACAAGGGACGAATCCGCGAGAAGAGCAGTTTTTGGCGGCCTAACTTGCCAATTGCACGCCAGCTGCGCGCTCACATGGGAAACGGCTCGTCGGCCAAGGCGGTGCTAAGGAACTTCTCGACGTCGTCGGCGCCGTGTTCCCATTCGAGCGCGGCCAAACGGCGCAGTTCGCTGTGCCGAACGAGATCGTGATGGGCCTTGGCGATACGGCGGAAATCACCAGCGTCGTACTCTTTCTTTTCTCGCTCACGAAACGGCGAAATGATCGCGGCATACTTGGAGACCAAAGCCGCCTCCACGGTGGGCAGCCGGTGCGCCGTTTGCTTGTCGACGATCACGTGCTCCTTCAAGATTAATTCTTGAAACGGCGACCACGGATGCATCAGGTCCAGCACCGGCTTGGGCCGCCCGTTTTGGTCCAAGTCGGCCAGGTCCATGAATCGTGTCACCTGCGATAGCTCGGTAACTACCAGCCCTGGCCAATGCGCCGAAATCGCCCTGGCAGCTTTCTTGCGTGAACGATTGGGCACCATCACGGCAACGTCCTGGGTCGCTCGCGGTTGAGGAAGATAGCCCACATAACCGTGCAAACCCATCAGGACCCAGTCTTTCACCCCGGCAGCGACCGGCACGTCAATCACTTCTTGCGGCGTTACGTCCATTGCGCCCTTTCGATGGGTTTGTCGGAAGTAGCTTGTAAGCCGGGTGCTCGTGCGAATTCCGTAAGCATGCCCCGACGGCCCCTGGGGATCATCCTGATCCAGGCCCTGGAATCCAACCAGTTTGTCGGCGGCTTCGATCGCCTTACGGCGATTTTCAAGGAACTCGGGCGTTTATTGCAAAGCGCTGCCGGCGGGCGAATGGTTATCTTGTCGATTGTTGGAAATTTCAGCCATCGTACCAGCCTCAAGATCCCTGCATCCGCAAAGCGCTGCCAGCTTCATTATATCGTGCAGCCAAATACGACGCCTACGGCAGGCACATTCCGAATTAAAGGACGACGATATTGCCACGACGCTCTACTTGCAGTTGATAACATGGCCTGACAGAGAACCCGTCAACCTGCCGGAGTTGCCCTGCGCGCGAAAAAGCGGCGGGGACAAACCCCGCCGCTCATCGTTGGCGTCAACATGCTCCGCGCATCAGAAGACGCCCGGTCGGCTCCAGGGCGGGTCGGGAGACCCGCGTCCTAGCGCGCTTGCATATCGTTTACTTCTTGACCGCCTTGAAGCAGTCACCCTTGGCGAAGCAAGTGGCGACCTGCTCGTCGGCTGACATCTTCTCGACCTTGCCGCGGCAGTTGTTGCAGCAGAAGGCGATGTTCGTGCCCGCTACGTCCAGCCCGGTGCCGGCCTTCAAATCCTTGTGGCTGATCGGGCAGTGCACCTGCTCGAACTCGCCGGTCAGCAACATCTGATGACGGGCTTTGGCGGCGAACTTTTCTGTTTCCTTGCTAAACGCTTTGGGACAGCCGTTACAGCAGAACAACAACTTGCCCCCTTCAAACTCAACCGTGGCTTTCGGGTTGACGGCCTTGCCCGACACGGGGCACTTGGCTTCGAGCTTGGCGGCGTCCTCGGCGAACGAGCGGGCGGCGAACACCATCGCCACGGCCAACGCGGCAACGATCATACGTGACTTCATAGCAATATCCTTTCGTGAAATGAGACTCTCTTGGACTTGCAATCCACCGAGCATAGCAAAATCAGGCGAATCATGCACTACCTCCTAGGTTCCGGTCAGAACCAATCAGTTATCCGCCGTAGGGCCGGCTGTGCCGGCCGGATTCGCGTGACTTTCCCATCCACGGCCGGCACAGCCGGCCCTGCCAGGTTGCCGAATGGATAACACTGATTGGCCGTGGGTTCCGGGCATGCATCAACCGCCCCTATTGTCGGCGTTTGCCCCTATTGTCGGCGTTTGCCCCTATTGTCGGCGTTTGCCCCTATTGTCGGCGTTTGCCCCTATTGCCGGCGTTTGGTAGAGCAGAAATCAAGCGGCCGTGGAGAAATCTTTTTTTCGCCCTGCCACTTCATCTCATGGCCGCTTTGCCTGCGGACGCGGTGGACGCCCAGCCTCCAGCGGCAGTTGGCCGGCGCCCTGCCCCGGCCCGGCGTTTCTGCGCATCCATTCCTGGGCCTTTGCCACTTCGTCGGGGCTTAGCATTCCATCGCGGTTGAGGTCGAACTTTTGCAGCAATTTCGCCTGGCCGTGGCCGGTGGGTCCGGCACCGCCGGCACCCATTGGCTGACCAATCGGCTCGTCGAGACCATTGCCCGATTTAGGACTTTGCCCCGCGCCGTCCTGGCCAGCTTTTTTCTTGTTCTTGCGACGCTCCGCGGCTGCTTTCCGCGCCGCGGCTTGCTCGTCGGGCTCAAGCGTGCCGTTTCCATTGAGGTCGAACTGTTCGATTACCTTTTTCTGCAAGCCAGCCTTGCTCTCCTTTTCCGGTTTGGCCTTCGAAGTGAAACCGCCGGCGTCGGTGCCGCCGAGCGCGGCCTTAACGGCCCCCTTCTTGGCCGGATTGAGCTTCTCGTCGCCGTCGCTCACGAACGGTTGCTTGCCCCCCTTGAAGCCCCCTTGCTTGGCATTGCCCTCTCCGGCGCCGATCGCCCGCGTGAAGGTGACAAAGCTCAAGACCACGAGGAACCCGGTGAAGAGTTTCATGGAAGCTACCTTTAAGGATCTGGATTGACAGCCCCGTGACATTGAACACCCTTGCAGACGAGTAGTTTCGCTTCCTTCGCCGGTCGGGGCGTTACCCGACGTTCGAAATTACGGCCCTTTACCCGCTTCCGAAAGCCCGCTTTTCTTGAGCAGCAGTTCCAGGTAACTTCGCCGTTCGCTGTTCGACAATTGAAGTCTCTCGGCCAGCGATTGAATGCACGCTTTGGCGGCGTCAAGGTTAACGGCCTCCGCAAGCAATTCTAGTTCGACGAAGGTCCCCACGTCGGCCACGTCATCGAGCGCAATTTCCACGATCTGGCCTTCCCATCGCAACTCATAGGGCTGTCTAATCTTACGCACCTGGGCGACCGAGCGGAATCCCAACGCGATCAAAAGCTCGGCAAATTGGTTGAAGCCCTCCTCCCCAGGTGCCAGCAGCAACTCGATTTCGCGCCGGGTCTTGGTGGTCGTATCGAGCTTGGGACCCTTGTAGGTGATGAAGTTGCGGTCGCCGACATGGCGAATTCGCAGGGCCTCGTCCGTCTTGGCGAAGTCGCGGGCGGGATGCGCGAAGTACCGATCGACTTGCGCGAGCTCCGGCTGGACTGTCGCGCCAAGCTCCACGAGCGCCCGTTGCACCCGCGACATTGCGTCAACCGGAAATTTTTGCTCAACTTCAAACCGCATGGAATGATTTTACCCGGCTGCCGGAGGCAGGCATACCAACCCGAAGCTTGAACAAGGAACATTGCTGGTAGGTAACCGTTCACGGGCCGGGGACTGGCACATTTTCCCGGCGAAATTGAAAGAGGCGTGTCCTGCTGTTGCGTGGTTGCCCAACGTGGTTCCCGGGAAAATGTGCTTGTCCCCCTCTCTTTGCCCGCTCGCGAACGCATTGGGTTGGTGGGAAAAGGAGGCTTGCTTGTCCGATTCCACGAGGCGTTCCACGAATAACCTGATCTTCTTCGCCGTGCTGGCTACGGTGCTAGCGGTCTACCTGTTTATTTTGCGGCCGATGCAACGCGGTCTGCAAGGTGAGAAGCATCGGGCGATTGGCACCGCAATGCCCCGCCTGGCTCTTGAGCCACTCTTGCCCGGCCACCAGCCCATCTCTTCCCAGGACCGTGCCGGCAAGGTGGTGTTGATCAATTTCTGGGCTACGTGGTGCGGGCCCTGCCAGCAGGAGCTTCCGCATATCGTGGCGATTGAAAATAAGTTCCGCGGCAACCCCGACTTTCGAATGCTGTCCATCGCAGCTCCCGGCCAGGGAGAAACCGAAACCGACCTGCGGGCTGCGACGGAAGCCTATTTGAAGCAGCGGGATGTCGACATGCCCGTGTATATCGATCCCGATACCATCGCCTATCAGACGATCATCCTCGCTGCCGGGGCGCGAGGGGGCATTCCCCTGACGTTGGCCGTGGATCGCAATGGCGTCATTCGCGGCATCTGGGAAGGTTACTCACCGGGCACGGAAACGGAAGTCGAAGGACTGATTGAATCGCTTCTGGCCGGCAAGTGAGCCAGGAAAGCCCGGGCGGCCGCGGCCGGGTCGGTCGCCCCGCAGACGGCTGCCGAAACACACGCGCGCGTGGCGCCGGAGGCCAGCACCTCTCCAAGGTTTTCGAGCGTAATGCCGCCAATCGCGAAAGCCGGCAGGCGGATTTCGTGGCTCACCGCGCGCACGAAATCGAGACCAGGAAACGCCGGAAACTGCTTGGTGCGCCCAGGGAACGTCGGCCCTATGCCGATGTAGTTGGACCCGTCGAGCACCGCCTGCCGGGCCTGCTCGATCGAGTGCGTGGACACGCCCACGAGTCGCCGCGGGCCAACCAGGGCGCGCGCGTCCTTTACGCTTAGCTCCTGCTGGCCAACGTGCACGCCATCGGCGTCCGCGAGCATCGCCAAATCGGCCCGATCGTTAATGATCAAGAGCGTTTGCGAGCCGCGAGTGATCTCGCGCAGCAATCGCGCTCGGGCGAGCAGCGTGCGGTCGTCCAGCGACTTCTCGCGCAACTGCACCAAGGGGACACCGGCCCCGACGAGGGATTCGGCAAGCAGGCGGAATGCGTCTTCGCTGCGACCGCCGTCGACCAGCACGTACAACCGCGCATGGGCTAGCCGGCAGAGGCTGCTGCCCGTAAGTTCCACGGCGCGCTCGATCGTATAGACCCGATACCGTAGCTGCTCGAATCGACGAGCCGCGGCCGCATTGCTCAGTTTGCTGAACTCCTCCAAGCTGCGCAGCGCTTGTTGCAGACGCTGAAAGCTTGCGGTAATCACTTGTGCGACGTCCTGCCGCGCAAGTTCGCCGGCGAGTTTGGCATCGGCGCCAACGTCGCCTTGCGATTCGCGCGCGGCGATTCGCTCACCGCGGTCGATGTTGGAAAGGATTGCCGTCAAATCATGCCGAAGCGATTTGAGTTGCGTCGTCAGATGCCAATCATCGAGTGCAAAGCGAACATAGTCTTCGATCACGCGCAAGCCTTCGGAAGCGCGGTTCGCAGCAGCGTCGAGGATCCGCAGCACGCGCGATGGCAGGTCCAAGGCTGCGGAATCGTCAGAAGTGTTCCAACCGGCAGCCACCTGGAGGGGGGTTTCGGCCTCGGGAGTCAATGGAAAGTGCATCTTCGTAGTGTGCCCGAGGTTTTCGCCGCTGGCAATGAGCCAGTTGGCCGCACGCATCTCGGCGATGGTTCAGCATCGCCCGACCGATCGTTCTTCCGCGACCCAGGGGCGACCCTCGTCCAGCGTGACGCAACCCCAAGTGACTACATAAGTTGTCTTGTTCCTGCTCGGGCAAGGAGCTACAATTTGGTAGCGGCATGGATTGGCCGCATGCGCTCGTTCTACGGACGGACCTCCCTTTCATGCGCAGAACGCCTTGGGCAACCTACCTGTGGCCCGGATTGCCGCAGCTTTGGCTGGACGGCGCGTGGGCAGGTTTGGCGCTGGCGGTGGCCGCCGCGGGGCTTTTGGATGTGCTACTCTTGTCCACACTGATATGGGTCGAGTGGTTGAGTCCGGCGGCTGTCAAGTTCGGGTGGGTGACCACGGGCGGGCTGTGGATCGGCGCGGGCATTTTTACCAACCATTCGCGAGCGAAAACCTCGCTTGTGGAGGGGGAGGTCGGCCAGGACTTGCTTCGCCGTGCGCAAGCGGAATACTTACAAGGAGATTACTTCCAGGCGGAGGCGACGTTGGCCGAACGGCTGGCCAGGCATCCCCGCGATGCAGAGGCCCGGCTTTTGCTGGCAACGTTATTGAGGCACACGCAACGAATCGATGAGGCGGACGACCAGCTAAGACAATTGACGCGGCTTGAAACGGCAGCTCGCTGGCAGATTGAAATCAGCGGTGAACGTGCCCAGCTTAAGCGGCTCAGGAAGATCAGGTCCCAAATCCGAATCTCGAAGCCCGAAACAAATCCCGAATCTGAATGACGGTGCGGTTCGGAATTTGAGATTTTAGATTTGTTTCGGATTTCCAGTATCGAGATTTAGCGACTACGACGAAACCAACTGCGATTACGCAAAGGAGGGGACCATTAGCATGTACGAACGATTCACCGACCGCGCTCGCAAAGTGATGCAGCTCGCGAATCAAGAAGCGCAGCGGTTCAACCATGAATACATCGGCACCGAACATGTGCTGTTGGGTCTGATTAAAGAAGGCAGCGGCGTGGCTGCCAACGTGCTCAAGAATCTCGACGTCGATCTGCGCAAGATTCGTCTGGAAGTGGAAAAGCTCGTCCAAAGCGGACCCGACATGGTCACGATGGGCAAGCTGCCGCAGACGCCGCGGGCCAAGAAGGTGATTGAGTACTCGATGGAAGAAGCCCGAAATCTGAACCACAATTACGTCGGCACGGAGCACATCTTATTGGGCCTGTTGCGGGAGCAGGAAGGAGTCGCCGCCCAGGTGCTCATGAACCTTGGTTTGAAGTTGGAGGAAGTCCGCGAGGAAGTGCTGAATCTGCTGGGCCATGGCCTGGAGAACGAAGGCAATGAACGAGGCGGATCGGAACGATCCGGTGGCGGTGGCGGCGGAGGAGGAGCTCCGAGCGAAGGGAAGTCACCCAAGTCCAAGACGCCGGCGCTGGATAGCTTCGGCCGTGACCTGACCGAGCTGGCTCGCCAGAATAAGCTCGATCCGGTGATTGGTCGCGAAAAAGAAATCGAGCGAGCCATCCAGATTCTTTGCCGCCGCACCAAG
>SXHT01000305.1 GCA_005773095.1 Planctomycetaceae bacterium | reverse complement strand
GGTTTCGGTATGACCCTTCTGCCGGCCGAAGCCGCGGACCTCGGTCACGGTCATTCCCGAGATGCCCTTGCTGTGCAGCGCTTCCTTGACGTCTTCCAGCTTGAAGTGACGAATGATAGCTTCAACTTTTTTCATGGTCAGGTTCCCGTAGATGCTCGAAGATTCGCCGGAATGATTCGCTGTGAGCAACGTGCTCAGCAATCACGACTCCGCCAGGCTCGGCCTTCGATTGGGTTTCGAGCGTGATCGAGAGCATTGGCCGTGCCAAACCGCGAATGGCTGGAATTGGAATTATCGCAAAGGCACTTAACTTCTTACCAGCGATGCGGTTGGGACACGTCAACTTCGGCGATCCGCGCGTCGGGTGAATGGCATCCATTCACGCGGGCGCGAATGCGAGGGCGTACGGCGATTTGCGGCCACGCGAGTTAAGTCGTGTGGCGAAAGGATTTTGCGGTAAGTCACATCAGCGTAACAGCGATTCTCAGAATTAGGACGACCGGAATTCCGCCGAGTCGAGGCCGTGTTTCTTGAGCAGTCGGTAGAGGGTGCCGCGGGGGATTTGGGCTTCTTCGGCCCCCCGGCGAACATCGCCTGCGTGACGTTTGAGCAGATCGCAAAAATATTGCCGTTCGAAATCGTTCAGGTGCGTCTCACGCTCGGCGAAGAAGCCGCCGGGACCCGCGGATGGGTCGTTGCCGTTGGGCCCGCGCTGGCCGGCTGCGATCACGAGGTCCTCGGGCAACTCATCCACGGTGATCATGCCCCCCTTGGCCAGCGCCAGCGCTCGGCGGATCACGTTCGTCAGTTCCCGAACGTTGCCGGGCCAGCGAAATTGTCGCAACACCTGGTACGCTTCGGGTGTAATCCCGCGGACGTCACAATGCATGGCGCGGCTGTAGCGCAGGCACATCGCTTCGGCGAGCAGGCCGATGTCGTCGCCCCTTTCGCGCAAGGGGGGCAAGTCGATCCGGACGACATTGATGCGGTAGTACAGATCCTGGCGGAACTGACCTTGGCGAATCATTGCATCCAAGTCGCGGGCGGTGGCGGCGACCACGCGCACGTCGATATCGATTTCCTCGCGTCCGCCCACGCGGCGGATCTTGCGCTCCTGCAAGGTGCGCAGCAGCTTGGCTTGCAGGAGCGCGGGGAGTTCCCCCAGTTCGTCGAGAAAGAACGTGCCGCGGTCGGTGTATTCCAAGAGTCCGATGCGGCGGCTCTCGGCCCCCGTGAAGGCCCCTTTTTCATGACCGAAGAACTCACATTCCAGAAGGGTCTCGGGGATTGCGCCGCAATCGACCGGCACGAAGGGACCATTCGCGCGACGGCTGCGGAGGTGGATCGAACGAGCCACCAGTTCTTTGCCGGTGCCCGTCTCGCCGTGCACGAGCACATCGACGTCGCTGGATGCCACCTGCTCGATGAGATCGAACACGCGGCGCATTGCCGGGCATCCGCCGATCATGTTATCAAATTGGTACGGCCGCTCGACCTGCCGGCGAAGCAGCTCGACTTCAGCTTCAAGTTCGATATTCCGAGGCTCTGTCATTGCGGCTCTGTTCACTGCGCGTGCCAAAGTCCGTGACGGCGCAAACCGCCGATAGCTCGTTGTCAAACCAGACGGAGTCGTTCTCGATCCAGCGCATTCATCATAAACGCAATTGCATTCGCCGCCATCCGGTTGTAATACTCGAAGCCGTGGCCGCCGCCGCTGGTCTCCAAGTCGCACTGGTGCGGGATGCCCAGGGCCACAAGCTTCATCCGCAGGCGTTCGGCGCTTTCGTGCCAGCGCATGTCGGTGGGATCGCAGCAGAACCACAGGTTGCGCGGCCAATTGAGCGGGTGAACGTGCAAGATGGCCGTGTCCTGGCGTGCCGTTTCCGGGTTCGGGTACATCTCAAACAGCGGGTCGTCTTCTTCTTCCGGATGCCTCATCCGCAGGTGATAATCGATGGCCGGCGCCAGAGCCGCGACGACGGGGAATTTGCCGGGATGCTTGAATCCGAACCGCAATGCCCCCTGCCCTCCCATGCTCGTACCAAAGATGCCAATCTGCGGTGGCTTCGTGCCCCAGCGTTCGGCGATCAAGGGGAGCACATGGTCGAGCAGGTATCGTTCGGCGGAAAAGCGTGCGTCGAACTCCGGGCAAATCTTGTCGGTCCACCAGCTTCGCCTGGTCTGTGGGCAAACGACCGGCAGCCCGTGCCGCTCCAGTTCCGCCGTAAACACAGGCTTATCGCTCAGGCGATTCGAATGTACGCCGTGCAAATAGATGGCCGCGTAGCCATGCGGATTGGGTTGCTCCGGCTCGAAGACTTCGCATGAATGCCCGGCAATCCTGGCTTCGGTCCACATGGCTGTTGCTGGGGGACAAAGAATTCTAAAATGGCGGCCGGCAAAGCCATCTTATTCTATGTTCGAGCCGACCCTGTGAAAATCCTTCTCAGTGAAGAACAGATTCGCCAGGGCGTTAGCCACATGGCGCAGAATGTTGCCCGGATTTACGCTGAACGGCCGTTGACGATCATCGGCGTGCTCACCGGCAGCATCATGATCGTGGCCGATCTCGTGCGCCGGCTCGACATGCCGGTGCGGATCGGCTTTTTGCGAGCGAGCAGTTACCGCGGCCTTGCCATCTCGCCCGGCGAGCTGACCGTCAATGCCGACTTATTGCCCGACGTGAAGGGGCGCGACGTGCTGCTGGTGGACGATATTTTTGACACAGGCCACACGTTGCGAACCATCGTCGAGCGGTTGCGATCGATGGGGGCCAGCTCCGTGCGATCGCTGGTGCTGCTGCGAAAGCATGGCCGCAAGGAAGTCGACCTGGAGCCGGACCACGTGATCTTCGAGATTCCGGATGCTTTTGTCGTGGG
>SXHT01000304.1 GCA_005773095.1 Planctomycetaceae bacterium | reverse complement strand
GTCGGAATTCTGGGCGGCGCCGCGGGCACTACCTACGATGCCTTCAAGTTGCTCAGCGAAGCCAGAAAATATGGCGCGCGGGCAGCGCTATTCGGTCGCAAGATCAACAATGCCGAGTGCCAGTTGGCGTTCCTGGAATTCCTGCGTCGGATTGCCGATGGCCAGATATCGGCCGAGGAGGCCGTAAAGGCGTACCACGGTGTCCTGGAACGCTTGAAGATCAAGCCGCTGCGATCACTCGCCGACGACTCGCAGCTGACGACAGGCGTGATGAGCTACGGCGGCGGTTCGCAAGTGGCATTGCCCTCCGGTCTGCCAAAGCCTGCCGCCAAAAGTGATTGCGGCTGCCGCGGACCGCTCAAGGAACCCTGCGAATGCAACGGCAAGCCACACGCAACCGCGATGTTTGATCCGACCGCACGCCCCGATTTCGCAAAGATGACATCCGCCGAAAAGCTGGCCTGGAACAAGGCGAACCGGGATCACATCTTCGGCGGGTAAAATCCGCTTTGAGCTGCCGACGAAAGATTGCCCAAACCCCGCCCGCGGGATCCCCCGGGTTGTCCGGTCGAGTTTGCGAATACACGGGCCGGGGACTGGCTCATTTTCCCGGCGAATTTGAAAGAGGCGCGTCCTGCTGTTGGGTGGTTGCCCAACGTGGTTCCCGGGAAAATGTGCCTGTTCCCCCTCTCCTGGCCCGTTTTCCGTCGTAGGGCCGGCTGTGCCGGCCAGAGTTGAGTGATTTTGTCATGCACGGCCGGCGGCCGGCAAAGCCGGCCCTACAAGCTGCCGAGCGTTAAAGATTGCCTGGCCGTGCGAGTATCCGTTTCGCTCTTGACGCGCGGCGTCCCGCCGCCTATTTTTTCCCCCCACTTCACTGGGCAGGGGCATGGCACGCTCGCGGGCAGACACGCAGGCCCGAAACGGAATATGGCAATGAAACGGCTCCTGCTTGTCGTGTCGCTTGTCGCGCTGGGTTCGTTGACCGGCTGCTGTTGTGGAAACCGGCCGCTCTTCGGCGGCAATCCGTACGCCAACACGTACTCGCAGCAATACTACGCCCAGCAGGTGCAGCCGGCGCCGCAGTATTACGCACAGCCCGTGCCGCAGAATTTTGCTCAGCCCGCTCCGCAACCCATCGCACAGCCGATGGTGGCCCAGCCGATGCAACCGATGGCCTACCCGGTGCAGACCGTTCAGTACCTGCAGCCGCAGATCTGCCCGCAACCGTGCCAACAGGTCTGCCCTCAGAATTGCCCTCAGGGGTGTCCCCAAGGTTGCCAGCAGGTTTGTCAGCCGTGCAATTAGCGCAGCTTGATGCGCGAACGGAGGCCGGACTTTTTCTAAATTCCGCCGCTGAAATTTTCTTCGATTCCGCCCCCCGCTTGCGGCCTGGCAAGTAATCGCAAAACCGGCGTCGTGGCCAACGTGGTCACCAGCGCCATGACCACCATCATGGCGAACACGGCCGGGCTGATAATCTCCAGATCGAGGCCGATATTGAGCACGATCAGTCCCATCAGTCCCCTCGTGTTCATGAGCACGCCGAGACTCGAGGCCTCGCGCCATGTCAGGCCCGTAAGCCGAGCCGCTGCGACCGTGCCGCCGACTTTGCCGGCGATGGCGGCTACCACAATGATGCCGCACCATAGCCAGTTGACCGAACCTTGAAGCAGGGCCAATTCCGTTCTCATGCCAGTCAGCGCGAAGAACGCCGGCAACAGCAGCATCGTCACCAGCGATTCGATCCGCACGTTCAATTCGTGCGCCACGCGGCTGTCGTGCGGCATGATGGCCCCCAGCAAGAACGCGCCAAAGATCGCGTGAATGCCGATCAACTCCGTCGCCAGCGATGAAAGCATCAACAGCAGCAACAGTGTGGCGACCGCTGTCGCGGGCAGCGACTCTGCGTGAAATCGATTCGACCAGCGACGCAGCGCAGGCCGCACCATCCAGAACATCACCAACACGTAGATCATCGCCGACACAATGACATAAAGCGCGCTAGCGACCTCCGCCTGCGCCACTCCGACGACCAACGCCAGCAAGCACCAGGCCGTCGCATCGTCTGCGGCCGCGCAGGTCAGCGCCATCACACCCAGCGGCGTCCGCATCATGCCGCAATCAGCAAGAATCCTCGCCAGCACGGGAAACGCGGTCACGCTCATCGCCGCGCCGATGAATAGCGCGTAGACCGTGAATGACACGTTCTGCGCAGCGTAGCGGGGATACATTCCCAGCGCCACCAGTGCTCCCAGCAGGAACGGTACGGCGATGCTGGCATGCGAGACGGCAATCGTCGCCGGACCACGCTTTTGCAGCAAATCCGGATCAAGCTCCAACCCCACGCAGAACATGTAAAGAATGACTCCCAGCTGGGCCACCAGGCCAAGCTCGGGCGCTACATCCTTCGGCAAGAGGACCGACGCTGCCTCCGGCCAGATCGCTCCTAACACCGACGGGCCGAGCACGATGCCCGCCATCACTTCGCCGATTACGGATGGCTGGCCGAGCAAGCGGAACAACGCAGCCAGCAGCCTGCCCACCGCGATCACGGCCGCCAGCGCAAGCAATACGTGAAATAGTACGCGACTGGTCGTGGGCGCTTTCGTCCCCGAGTCGACGAGGTACAGTTGCGTGGCTGTCAGAGTTTCACCGTAAAGCCGGATCAGAAAGAACGCGCCGATCGTCCCCGCGATCATTAGCGCGTAGGCTGCCAGGGGAGTGCGCCACCAAGAGCGACGTTCGGCCGCGGAAGTTTCCATGGTTCGTTGGAGTACCGACTTTAAGCCGGGAAACGCCAGTCCTCCCGCGAAGCCGCCTAAAGGCGGAACTCCAACTTTACATGACTTCCGCCGTGGCCATCTGCCTGGCCTTCAGCTCGTCGATCCGCACAAAGACTTCGTCGAGGCTGTCCTTGAACAGATCGCCGATCAACAAGTCCGTCACGGCTCCCTTGAGATGCGGATACGTCTTCACAAACCGGCCGAAGCTCAGCCCGTCGTAGTATTCGCAAACCAGCCTCCGCATGCGATTCATGCCCTGTACAAACTCCGTTTCCCACTGGCCAAGCTGTGCGGCGGTTGTGTCGCCGTTTTTCAGCCCACCGCAAATCGCGTCGGCGGCGAGCGAACCGCTCTTCAAGGCCAAAAGCACGCCTGACGAGTACAGCGGATCGAGAAATCCAAACGCGTCGCCGACCGTCACCCAGCCGTCGCCGGCACAGGTGCTCGCCCGATACGAGTACTCCTTGGCCGCTCGGAAGGGTTCGACGCGCGTGGCCTTGTCGAGGCGGCCTTTCAATCCTGGGCAGCGGGCAACTTCCTCCCAATAGATCGTCTCATGGTCCTTATCAGCACGGCTCTTGAACAGATAGTCAAAATCCGCCACCACGCCAAGGCTAAGAATGTCGTCGTGCAGCGGGATATACCAGAACCAGCCCTTCTTGCCTTCGGTTTGCATGACGATTGTGGCCCCCTCGTCGCGGCCTGTGTCTCGGTATGCGCCCTTAAAGTACGTCCACAGGGCCGCCTTCTTGAGTTCCTGGTCCCACTGCCGCAAGCCCAGGCGGCTCGTGATCAACGTGCTCTGGCCGCTGGCGTCAACGATCACATCGGCATGCACCGTGCGCTCAGCGCCATTGTCATCCTGCACGCGCGCGCCGACGGCACGTCCCGACGAGCCGGGATCGAACAGCACCTCCATAACGCGATGCCCTTCATGCGCCTCCACCCCTTTTTCGCGGGCATTGCTGAGCAGCGCCTCGTCAAACTCGCTGCGCCGCACCTGCCAGGTCTGCGAACACTCGTGCGGCTTGTTGTCCCAAAAATAAAACGGCTCGCTCAGCGTGCCGCGGTCATTTACAAACTGCACGCTGTACTTTTTGACGAAGCGGCTCCCCTTCATTTTGTCGAGCATGCCTAGCCGTTCGATCACGTGGTACGTCTCGGGAATCAGCGACTCGCCGATATGGAACCGCGGAAAATACTCACGCTCGAAAAGCTGAACGTGATAACCCTGCTGGGCGATCAAGGTCGCACAAGTCGAGCCCGCCGGTCCACCGCCGATGACCACCACATCCGTCTTGTTGCTGGCAACCATGAAAATGTCCGAAAAAGGTTGGCTTTATCTGCCAATGATAGGCATCACGCCGCAACCTCGGAGGGGCGACATCACATATCCTAGCCCACAGCGCCAGCTGCGGGTAGCCCGCGCAAACGGTTCGTTAAGCCCCGCAGGGGCGGCATATGCCGCCCCTTACGGGGCTGGCAAACATAAACTGAATCAATGCAAATGCACCTATGCTTCATTTTACCCACCGCTGCCCATGACCTATATTTTTTTTTCGGTAGACGCTCGGATCGTTGGCGTTCCGACTTTAGTCGGCTTCTCGATCACCGCCTCAAGGGGGCACTCCCGCACCTTTTCGATTGACAATCCTATGGCCACCGACATTCCTTCCAACAACGACTATCGCGTTCGCTCCCTGTTGCCAGACGACGCGCCCGGCGTCGTGGCGTGCGTGCGGCAAGTCTACGGCGATTCCTACGTGCATCCCGAGTTCTACGACGCCGCGGCAATCGTCCGCCTGAATGAATCGCAGCAACTCGTGTCGGCCGTAGCGCTCGATCCGACGGGTGCAGTGGTCGGCCAATACGCCCTGGAACGGCCGGACATGCGACCGATCGCCGAAACGGGCGTCGCAGTCGTTTTGCCTGAGCATCGGCATCATCAACTCATGGAACGGATGCGCGAAGTGTTAGAGCAAGTGGCCGCGCGATTGGAGCTGATTGGCCTCTATGGCCATGCCGTAACCAATCACACGTTCTCGCAGCACGTGGACGAGCGGTTTCACGAGGAGCCGTGCGCCGTCAGCCTCGGCTGGTCGCCGCGCACCTTCCACAATCTTGCCGAGCCGTTGCCGCAGCGGATGACCGATCTGTTGTATTTCAAGTACCTGCGGAAGCCGGAGCCGGTGACCGTCCATTTGCCCGAGCATCATGCCGAGCAATGCCTGCGAATTTATGAAGAAATTGGCGTGCGCGTGATTGCCGGCAAACCTGCGCCCACCATCGGACCAGGCCAGATAACGGTGGATGTGCGACGCGACCTGGGTCGTGCGGTCCTCCGCGTGCAAACCGTGGGCGAAAACTCGTCCGAAACAATCGTCAGTCTGACCGACGATTTTGCCGGCAACCGCACGGAGGTGATTTTTCTGGAGCTGCCGCTTGCTCAACCTGGCACGCCCGCGCTGTGTCGTACCGCCGAGCGCCTGGGCTACTTCTTCAGCGGCCTGGGCCCCTCGTTCGCCGCCGACGGCGACGCGTTGCGTCTGCAGAAGCTGAACGTCCCCCTTAACCCCAGCCTGATCCTGGCGGAAAGCCAACACGCTCGTGATTTGCTCGCTTACGTGATTGAAGAACGCAACAGGACGGATTTCCAATCCGTCCCGGCTTGCATCCGTGCCTAGCCGGCTAGGGCACAGCGCGGCCCGTGGCCGCAACCAAAGAATTTAACAGGAGATCACAGAGAAGGCAGAGAAGGCCCAAGAAATACCACCCGAACCCTCTGTTTTCTCTGTTGCCTCCTGTTCAAGAAATTTGCGCGGCGTGCGAAGATTTGCGACGTTAGTAGCCCAGCGCGGCCTGCGGCCGCAACCAAAAGGGACAAACCAGTCGAGTAGGAGAGGGGCAGCCGTGCTGCCTCCTCTCCCCTCATCAAACCGGACGTGCAGGTTTCCCGCATC
>SXHT01000303.1 GCA_005773095.1 Planctomycetaceae bacterium | reverse complement strand
TGCGGCTACGAATGTTGGACGATCGGCGGCGTCGCGGCGGATCGCCGTGGGGTCGCGTGGGCTTAGGCATCTTGATGCGACAAGCGATCCCTTGTGGACCAATACGGAAGTGGCGCAAATGCTGCGAGACGGTCCGGCCGCGGTGAAGCAAATTACTACAAACCCTCGCCATTGTGCGTTATCCGGGCCACGCCTTCATCGAGGGAACGAGATGGGCCGGCTCGATTCAAGAGATCGACCACTTGTCCCTGGGTAACGAGATCGGTGAGCACTAAGACCTCGCTGGGGCGATCGGCGGGAAACACGGCCAGGATGGGAATCGTCTTAAATCCCAATTGGCGCATTAATGCGTCGATCTCGGGCGACTCTTCCGTCTTGTCGGCCTTGAGCGCCACCACATCATGCGCCTCGACGATTTTTTTCACCGGTGCCGTGTTAATCGACAATTGAAGGTTCGTTATGCAGGTGAGGCACCAATTGGCTGTGAAGTCGACGAGCACCGTTTTTCCTTGGCGAGACAGATTCTGTAATTGCGACATGCTAAATGGCCGCCAGGCAAGCTCGTTTTGACCCGGCGGCGCCGGGCCGAGCCGGCTGAACGCAAACCAGCCAACCAACAGTGCAAAAACGGATCCCTGGGCCCACGCGACCAGGCGCTTGTTGAGTGGCTCGTAGGCGGGCGTGCGCCCAATCCACCAGCATGCGGCCCCCAGGCCGATAAGCAGTGCAAAAGTCGGGACAAAGAAATCCTTGCTCAGGAAGGTAAAGATGTAGGTCAGCGTGGCGAGCATCACGAAGCCCATCGACTGCTTAAACGTTTCCATCCAGGCTCCCGGTTTGGGCAGCCAGGCGATCAGCGACGGAAATGCACCGATGACCAGGTACGGCAGGGCCATGCCCACGCCAATCGCCGTAAAAATCACGTAGGTCACCGACGGCGGCTGGGCAAGCGTCAAGGCAAACACAGGCCCCAAAAAAGGGCCGCTGCACGGCGTTGCGAGGATCGTCGTCATGACCCCTTTGGCAAACGCTCCACTTGCGCCTTCGTGAGACGCGAGTTTCTGGCTCGTGCCGGAGCCAATGAAACCGGGAATAGGTATTTCCCAAACGCCTAAAAAGCTCAGCGCCATCACAAACACCACCGAAGCCATCACGATGTTGAACGTTGTGCTGCGGAATTGGTCGCCCCAGTCCAGATCCCTTTCAGCGATGCCAAGCTGGGCGCCCATCGAAAGTGCGGCCAGCACCCAAAAGACCGCTAACATGCCTGCGGCGTACCAGAGATTGAGCGAGAGAATCTTGCGACGGTCATGCCCCGCTTGCTGCGCAAAACCCAGGATTTTGAGCCCAATCACTGGCAATGCGCAGGGCATCAGATTAAGAATCAAACCGCCGAGCACGCCGAACAAGATCATCAACGGCAGCGAGGCATTCTTAGAAACATCGTTCAGCCGGATGACCTGGTAACTTGGCGCCGCAGCCACAGCAGTGCCGCTGTCGGCATCTGTCGAGCCGAGGCGAAGTTCAGCGATTTGCTCGGCCTCGGCATATTTGCCGGGCGAGAACTGCAGCGGCGCAGGCTGATCGGACAACAAATCGCCGACCCGCAAGCTTCCCCTGAAGTGAACACCGGTCGGCACGTCGCAACTCAGCTTCAACTTGCAAGTCTGAATGCCCAGCATGCCCGCAATCGATAGTGCGCCCGACTTCGCCTCGGCCGGAACCTCGAATTGCACCGTCCAACGCACCGGAGAGTCGTGTATCCCAGGGGCAACATCGACCCCTTCTGAGGGTTGTGAAATTGGAGTTTTATCGGCAACCGGGTGGAGATACCGCAAGCCGCTTGTATCGGTAAACACAATCAGCGTGGGCCGAGCGCCGACCGAGGACGTGGGCTTGTCGGCCCGTGCGTAAATGTGCCAATCTGGATCGGGGCTCGCTTCGATCACAAGTTGAGCAAACGATCCCGGCACCAGCTCCCCTGGCTCGATCCAACCACGTAACGTGGCATGAAGATTGGCCGGTCGATACTCGCCACTCGCGTTGAGCTGGGGTGTAGCCGGGTCGTTTGTGCCAGGGGCGGGTGCCGCGGCGGATTCCAGCGTCGTCTTTGCGATAAATGCATAATTTTCCGGTGGAAGACAACGCCTGGTGCCTTCGCACGCCTGCGCGTTGACGGTGCCAAAAATCTTGGCAGACTGCGGATCGATGCCCGGTTTGAGCTTGATGGGGATTTCCCAGCGGACCTGCTCATGATGCGTCTCGACGGTGAGATTGTTGAAAAGCGGCTCGGGATGGGAGTCGGGCTGATCAGCCGCTTTCGGCGCGCCATCGAGCTCGGCATCCGACTTCGGGTCAAGCTTGATTTTCGTCTTAAGCGGTCCACCCGACTGCTGAGTCACGGAGTAGATATGCCAGCCCTTCTTGATCGTGGCGGTTACCTGCAGCGTGCCAGTGCCGGCAGCCGGATCAATCATGGCCGTCGCCGACGCAATCACGGGAGACTGATCGTCCGACGTACCGCCAATTCCCGGCACGCCGCCGAAGGAACCAGCCGGCTGCGCAGACGCCTTCAGAGCAGCGACGGTCGCTAATACCGAAAGGAACGAGATGCCGATCCCTACCCGGACGATTCGCGCCATGTTATTGCCGGCTATGGGTTTAGGCGCTTCCATATGGGGAATTGTACGCGGAATTTGCGGGTTGAGTCAATTCGGAATCGCGGTTCATCCAACCCGGGTTAGATGCACTAATCTCGCCATTATTTCATCCAGCCGGGCAATCACGGCCTCGCGGTCGTCAAATCGCCGGCCTTGGCAGTAGACCCATTCGAGCCACTGCAGGCCACTCATCAGGACCGTGGTTCGATCAAACGCGGTGACCAACAGCGTCTCGGCGTCGGAGAGTGGTCGCACCGATTGATAGGCGGACAGACCCAAATGCCAGCCAACCAGATCGTCCTGGACCATGCTGCCAAGCAACCTTGCCACGTCGGCCGCCACGCTCTCCGGCTGCATGGCGCCGAAGTCCACAATGCCGCTCACGGCAGATTCTTGAAACAGCACGTGGTCGTGCCAGATGTCGCGGATGCATGGTTGCAGTTCCACTTCCGCGCGCGTCGCCGCTTCCGCCAGTTGCCGCACATTACCGGCCGCCACGCCAAACAGTTCGCAAAGCCGGCCTGCCCGCGCTGCCAACTCGGGCCAATCTCCCGCACAAACACCTCGATTGATTTGCCCGATGCCGCCGTTGCACAAATCGCGCATGCGAGCGAATCGCGAGACAATTCCCGGCGACACGCAACGGCCACTTTCGGGCAAGGGAAACGTGGCGGCGGCATGATGAAAACGGGCAAGCGCCGTCATCGCGGCGCGCAGTTTTGTGGGGCACGGCAGACGATGGTAATCGGCCGCGCCTGTCATCCAGGGGGTGATTTCCCAGAAGTGCCCGTCGCAAACCACGTAGCCGGAATGTGTGCTCGTTTCGTATGGCACCGGCACCAGTCGAAACCCTTCCTGGTCGACGTGCCACAGCACCGCCTGGATAAATTCCAAGCGTTCGCGTGGCGGATGCTCGGCGGGCCAGCGGCGCAGGCAGGCCGGTCCCCGCGGAGTGTCCAGCCACCAGAATCGGGCACCGCTAAAGCCGCCCGCCCCGGCCAGCGGTTCCACCTGCCGCGGCAGCAGGTCGGGCGGATAGGCGGCCAACACGGTGCGGAGCGGTTCGTCGAGCATGATTGCGGGATTTTGCCTGAAGCGGCAACCATTAAATAGTGCCACTGGGCTCCGTGCGATGGATGCTGTCTGCTTGCGACTGAACCAAAGGGGGACTTCCGTTGGGGCCGGCGTGATCGTCGCCCGGAGTCAAGTGGCTATCAGCTGACACCAGGGCCAATCAGTTATCCGCTGTAGGGCCGGTTGTGCCGGCCGGATTCGCGCGACTTTCCCATCCTCGGCCGGGAAAGCCGGCCCTACCAGGTTGCCGAATGTAAAACACGGATCGGCCCTGCGGCTGACACGACCCGTACGATCCGACCAACTAACACCTACAATACACTATCGGACTTTGTGAGTTGGAGCACCGGCATGAGCCGGCCGCGTCAATTGGCTGGCCTGGCCGCCCGAAGGGGGAGCTCGAGCAAGCCGTTTGGTGATTGGGAAAGCTAGGGTATATTAAATGGTTCGCTAAATTGTTCCGAGGTAACGCGTTCGGTCTCCCGCTTTGTCTCCCGCCCTTTTTAGGATTGAAAGTCATGTCCGCGAAATTCACATCCTTGCTGATTTCCGCCCTGTGTCTGGGAATCATTTTGCCGGCTCCTACCGCCGATTTTACCACGGCGCCGGCCGGGGCTGCCTTGGCCGAGGAAGCTCCTGCGACACCGCCGACGACACCGCCGGCAACGCCCCCCGCCCAGCCTGCGCCGCCAAAATATCCGCCGTTTGCGGATGTGGTCAAGGATGCCAAACAGGTCTCGGGTTTGATCACCGTCTATCACAAGGGTACCAAGCTGCTGGCCGAGATATCCCCCGCTAATCTTGACAAAGACTTCATTGTGCTGATTTCGATCGCCAAGGGCATCGGACAACAGCCGCTGCTTGGAGGTATGACGTGGGGATTCGGCGACGATTGGATTTGGCAGTTCCGCAAGGTGGATGATCGCATTCTGATTGTCCGCCGCAACGTGCGATTCACGGCCACCAAGGGCAGCCCCGAGGAACGAGCGGTGGGACTCGCCTATACGGACAGTGTGCTCTTCAGCTTGCCCATCGTCACCAAAAGCCCTGCTGGCGCCGATCTTGTCGATCTGACGCAGGTCTTCATGAGCGATTTGCCGCAGATCAGTAGCCTGCTGCCCGGATTCATGTTTTCAGAAACAAAGTCGCAATGGGCCAACGTCAAGGGCTTTAGGGACAACGTGGAACTTGAAGTGGCCGCCACGTATGCCTCGGGTGGCGCCCTAGAGATCGAAAGCGTGGCTGACAGCCGTGGCGCCACAATCAACGTCCACTATTCGATCAGCCTGCTGCCGCAGACCGGCTACCAGCCGCGGCTGGCCGACGACCGTATCGGTTACTTCCTCACGGCCATGAAAGACTATTCGCGCAAGTCAAACGACGACCGATTTGTGCGGTACATCAGTCGCTGGGATTTGCGCAAAGCCGATGCTGCCGCCGAGCTTTCTCCCCCCGTGAAGCCAATTATCTTCTGGCTCGAGAAGACCATTCCGTTCGCCTACCGAAAACCGATTCGCGAGGGCATTTTGGAATGGAACAAGGCTTTTGAGAAGGCCGGTTTTGCCAACGCCATTGAAGTCCGCCAGCAGCCGGACAGCGCCGAGTGGGATCCCGAAGATATCAACTACAACACGTTCCGCTGGATTACTTCGAGCGCGGGCTTCGCCATGGGACCATCGCGCGTCAACCCAATGACGGGACAAATCCTCGATGCAGACATCATTTTCGACTCTGACTTTCTGACCTATTGGAAGGACGAGTATGAAACGTTCACACCCGAGGGAATTGCCGGCATGACCGGCGGACCGCTCGATCTCGATGGCTACCAAGCGCTCATCAAGAAGCAAGGCGCAGCCCGCGACCGGATGTGCCACCATAAGTGCGACCTGCATGGCGGTTTGTCGCGCGAGCTTGCTTTCGGAGCGTCGATGTTGGCGGCTCGCTCCGCCACACCCGCCGAGAAAGAAAAGATGATCATGCAGGGCCTCAAGGAAGTGACGATGCATGAGGTTGGTCACACGCTGGGCCTGCGGCACAACTTCAAGGGGAGCACATTGCTCACGTTGGAAGAAATGAGCGACGTGACGAAGACCTCGCAAGTTGGACTGACGGCTTCGGTGATGGACTACGCTCCCGCGCACATCGTTCCGCAAGCGGCGATTCAGGGGGACTTCTTCTCGCAAACCATCGGCCCGTACGATATGTGGGCCATCGAGTATGGCTACAAGCCGCTTGCCGGCGGCACCGACGGCGAGCTCGTGGAACTCAAAAAGATTGCGGCCCGCAGCGGTGAACCGGCCAACGCCTTTGCGACCGACGAAGACACTCGGGGCATCGATCCGGATCCGCTCACCAACCGTTTCGACTTGGGCAAGGACACGCTCGCCTATGCCAGGCAACGCGCCGTGTTGATTACTGAGCTCTTGCCCAAGGCCATTGACGAAGCCGTGAAGGATGGCGAGGGCTTTCAGCAGGCGCGCCGCGTGTTTGGCATTCTGTTA